>NZ_LXYF01000037.1:0-76853 GCF_002894065.1 Sphingobium sp. SA916 | reverse complement strand
GCAACCGCCGGCCGTCGCGCCGACCATGCCCGCCCCGGCGGCGCAGCCCCCCGCCCCGCAGGTCATCCTGCCTCCGGCCATGGTGACGCCGCCGCCCGTGCCGCTGCCGCAACCCTCGGCAGCGCAGGAAAAATGGCTGAACGAGTGGCTGAAGGGCGGCGCGGTCCAAGGGTTGATGGCGCGCGCCAGAGCGACCGGAGAACTGAAGAGAGAGGCGCTTCTGTCCGCCGTGCTGGACCGGGCGAAGGCGCTCAGCACCGGGCGCGTGGATACCGCCGACTTCCTGGAGATCTGGGCGTTGCGCCCGGCGCGGTTCGATCCCCGGCCCGGCCTTGCCAAGGCGATCAGCGAGGACAGGCTGCCCCAATGGGCGCTCAGCCTGACGCCGCCCTATGCCGGCTATGACGGGCTGCGCAAGGGGCTCGCCAATTACGAACGCATTCGCGATGCGGGCGGCTGGCCCACCCTCACCGCGCAATCCTCCCCCGATGTCGTGCGGGCGCGCATCGCCATAGAGGACAAGAGCGTCACGCCCGGCGAAAAGCTGGTCGATGTGCTGCAACGGGCGCAGCGGCGCTATGGCCTCAACCCCACCGGCCTGCTGGACGCCCGGACGCTCAGGGAGCTGAACGTGCCGGTGGACGATCGCATCGCCGCGATCATGGCGAATATGGAGCGCTGGCGCTGGATGCCGCGCGAATTGCCGGTCAACCGGGTGCAGGTGAATATCGCCGCCGCCGTGCTGACGGTGTTCGAGGGCGACCAGCCGGTGACGTCGATGCGCGCGGTGACGGGCTCGCCCGACAATGCGACACCGATGCTGTCGTCCAGCATCCATTCGATCGTGGTCAACCCGCCGTGGAACGTCCCCTCCTCCATCGCGAAGCGCGAATTGTGGCCAAAGGGGCGCGCGACACTGATCCGGCAGGGGTACAAGATCGTCGGCACGCCGGAAACCGGAGAGCGGATCGTGCAGCCCGCCGGCCCGAACAGCGCGCTCGGCCGGTTGAAGTTCGACTTCAACAATCCCTTCGCCGTCTACCTGCACGACACGCCGTCGCGGGCAAAGTTTTCAAGCTATGACCGGCTGGCCAGCCATGGCTGCATCCGCCTGGAAAAGCCCGTCCCGCTGGCGGAGCTGATGGTGGCGGGCAATCCCGACCTTGCCGGCAAGATCCAGTCGCTGATCGACGCGGGCAAGACCCAGCGGGTGTCGCTGCCCAAGGAAGTGGCGGTGTACCTGCTTTACTGGACCGCCTTCGCCAGCAATAATGGGACGATGAGCTTCCGTTCCGACCCCTATGGCTGGGACAAGCTGCTGGCGGCGAAGATCGAGGCGTCCAGCCGCCGCGTCGATCCGACCGCTGCGCCCGCCACCTCCATCGCATCCAAGGACTGATCTTCATGCGCAAATTCGCCCTTATCGCCCTTGCCGGGACGCTTGCCCTCGCCGCCTGCGGCAAGAAGGAGGAAGAGGCGCCCGCGACCAACAATCTGGTCGAGCCGCCGGTCGAAAATGTGATCGAGGAGGAACCGGTGGCCCCCGCTCCCGAGCCGGGCAACAATGCGGCCGCGCCGGAACCTGCGCCGCCGCCGAGCATTTCCGAACAGCAGCAGATCGAGGACGACGCCGCCGCGACAGGCATGACGGCGCGCCTTGGCCAGGACGGCGCAGACGAAGGCGCGAACGCCACCGAATAGGGGCCCGCGCCATCGGCCGGAGTCTTCCCGCCCCGGAAAGGAGGCGGGACGGCGGCGGCGATCCTGCGCCGCCCTTGGACTGGCGCTGCTCCTTTGCTATATTGCGATTCATGGATCGTCGTAGTTTTACCAAGCTCGCTTTGAGCGGGCTGGCATTTTCGTTTCTTGCCGACAGTGCCGGGCGGGCCGCTCCGCTGGGCGAAACGCAGCCACAGCCGGCAGTTCCTCCCGCACCGCGTCCGGTTTCGCCGGGGCCGCTCGCGACCCAGCCCTATGCGAAACTGCTGGAGCGGGCAAAGGCCGCGCTGGACCAGCATGGGCATATGTTCACCCTGCGGGACCGGGTGGCGCTGGCCGATTTCAATGCGCCGTCGCGCGAATTGCGCTTCCATGTGGTCGACCTGATCGGCGGGCAGGCAAGTTCCTATCTGGTTGCCCATGGCCGCGGTTCCGACCCCGAGCATTCGGGATGGCTCCACAGCTTTTCCAATGAGCCCAATTCACTGGCGAGCAGTTCGGGCGCTTTCAAGACCGGCGAAATCTATGAGGGCCAGCATGGCCGGGCGATGCGCCTGGCCGGGCTCGATCCACAGAACAACAATGCGGAGATGCGCGCCATCGTCGTGCATGGCGCGGACTATGTCAGCGAGAACCATATCGCGACCTGGGGCAAGATCGGCCGCAGCGAGGGCTGTTTCGCGCTTGCCCGCCATATGCTGCCGCAATTCATCGGCCTGATGGGGCCGGGGCGGCTGCTCTATGCCGACAAGATCATGGGCCTGACGGCTTAGGCGCAGAGCGCTACCCTGTCCCGTTCGCACAGGGTCGGACAGGTTGAAACATGGCCTGCTCCCTCGCGGGGGCAGGTTCACCGTTGGACAAATAGGGCGTCGTGCGCAAAAGTGGGAACCGGTTTTGGGTTTAAAAGGATGCGACAACAAAAAGCTTGGAGCGCGCGGCCTGCGCCCGACTTAACGCAGCGCGCTCTAAATAGCGGCGTCAGCCGGCCTTGGCGCCCGTCATCGCCTCGATAGAGGGTTTGTTCATCGGGTCGATGGTGCCGTCGCTCAGCATCGCCTTGCCCATTTTCAGCGCTTCGGCGGACAGGGCCGGGTCGTTGCCGGTCTGGCTGACCCCGATCAGTGCGGATAGCAGGATGTTGCGGGACACCGCGTCCCCGGCTTTTTCCGCGACGGACCTGCGCGCGAGGGTCAGCGCCTCCTGATAGAGGGGATCGGCCCCGGTCCTGTCATTGCCGGCCAGCTTCTGATTGCCCATCTGGATCAGGATGCCGGCGAAAATATTGCGGCTGGCGGCATCGGCGGGCTTTGCCTCCACCAGCTTGCGCCAATGGGGCGCGGATTCGGTGTAGAGCGCGATCACCCTGTCCATCCTGCCCAGCGCGCCCTGCGCCGCCGCATCGGCGTAAAGCGCGTTGGCAAGGAAATTCACATTTTCGATCCTGGCGGGGTCGAGTTCCACGGCCGTGCGGATAGCGGGCAGTGCGGCTTCATATTTCGCGGCGGCGCCGGCATTGTCGCCGGCCTGCTGCGCGGTCTGTCCCGCGGTGAAATCAGTGACCGCCCGGTTGAAGGCCGCGATCTGTTCCGAACTCATCCGACCGGCGGCGGGAGCCGCCTGCCCCGCCTGCTGGGCAAGCGCCGGGGCCGCCAGCGCCAGCGGCGCGGACAGGGCGATCAGGACGAAAAGAGAAAAACGGGGCGGCAAAATGGAGCACTCCTCGGTCTTGCGAAAAAAGCGGGCTTCGGGGCCGCCCGCCTGTCGATATTGAACGAAGACGCTGCGTCATTCCCACCCGGTCAGGCGCGGACCATCTCGCAAAAGGCTCGGGCCATGGCAAATTCGTTCCTGCGCTGCGCCGACCGGGCGGCGGCTTCCTTGTCCTCACCCCATTGTTCGACTTCCCAGGCTTCGTCGATTTCGGACGCCGTCCAGATCAGGTCGGCGTCATGACCCCCCTCCACCACCGCCAGACCGCAGACGAGCGAGCCGGACAGCGTCACCAGCGTCGACAGCCCCGCCAGGGTGAAAGGGTCGAGAACCGCCACGGCAGCCGCCAGCCGCTCCAGCGTTTCGGTCGGCTGGGCCACCGGAACGATGCCCTGCGTCACCCGGAACGCGACGTCGTAGCGGGTCGTCGCCCATTCCAGCAGCGGGTCCCAGGCCGCGGCCTCTCGAGCGATCAGTTCGGCCGGCCCCTCCGCACGATAGCAGAGCAGATCGCTTTCGGCATAGCGGGCGATGCCTGCGGCAAAACTCCCGCTATTGGGCGCGATCTGGTCTATGGCGCCGTTGGCGAGCCCGGTGAACGGCATGGATCGGGGGGCGACCGTGTCGCCCTGCGCGCGCCATTCTTCGGCGATCGCCTCTGCAAGCCCCTGGGTGGGCAGCGCCAGCGGCGCGCGGGCGGGCGTGCGGACCGGGCGGCCGTCGAGGCGGATTTCGAAACCGGATTCAACCGCGACGACGGCGGCATCCTGGTAGAAGCGTTTCATGATTGCGGCGGTTTCCTGAACAGCGCGAGCAGCAGGCGCGGGACGATGACGAACTGGAACAGGCCGACGATGACGAAGATCGCGCCCATCGCCTTCGCCTTGTTCCCCTGCACCCAATGGAAGCGCTGCATCAGCACCAGGAAGCCGAACATCACCAGCAGCGCGCCCGACAGGCGGAACAGGCCGAGCGCGAAGAAACGCTGGCGGGCGACCTTTTCAGGGTCGGCGGGAGGGACGGGCGGCATGTCGGTCATCGGGAGCGGCTGTCGGACGAAGGGCCATGGGGGGCGTGGATATGGCCGCGCAGCTCCGCGCTGTCCATGGCGACGCTGTGCGCGCCGGCGTCCATCAGATCCTGCGGCGTGTGATAGCCCCAGCCCACGCCCAGCGCCCGCGTGCCGGCAGACAGCGCCATGTCGATGTCGAAGCTGGTGTCGCCGATCATCACCGTGCTTTCCGGTGTCGCTCCTGCTTCGGCCATGGCGGTCAGCAGCATGGAGGGATGCGGCTTCGACGGATGGCGGTCGGCGGTCTGCAACGTCACGAAATGGGCGTGGATGCCATGATGGGTGAGGCAAAGTTGCAGGCCGCGGTCCGATTTGCCGGTGGCAACGCCCAGCAGCCAGCCATCGGCATCCAGTTCGCGGATCAGTTCGGCAATGCCGGGATAAAGCGGTTCCGACACCGCATTTTCGCGGCGAAGCTGCTGGAAGGCCAGCTTGTAGCTTTCCGACAGATGATCGTGATAATCGGCATCCGCATCCGGCAGGAGCCGCGCCATGGCGAGCGGGAGCGACAGGCCGACGACCGACAGGATCGTCGCGCGGTCCGGCGCCGCCAGCTTCTCGCCCTCGAACGCGCGGACCATGGCCGTGCAGATGCTGTGCTGGCTGTCGACCAGCGTGCCGTCGCAATCGAATACGGCAAGGCGATTGCTCATGGCCGCGTCGCCCGCATGAGGGCGGACATGGCGGCATCGCCTCTGGCCGCGAGAGCGTCCGCCACGGCGATGCGCGCGGATTCCGGCTTGTCCTGTCCCAGCTTCATCGTGCCTTCCATCGCATGCACGGCCATCTCAAAGCCGATCAGGCCCGTCATCACACGCTCGAACAGCCCCTCGCTCATCTTCTCGCGGGTCCAGAGCGGTTTCGGCAGGAGGCGGCTTTCCTGATCGTTCGACAGCGCGTCGAGATGGGCGACGGTCTGCTCATGGTCCAGCCTGCGCATGACGCCGCGCAATTCCGCCGACTGGTAGTTCCAGGTCGGCACCTTGTCGGGCATGCCGTACCAGTCGGGGCTGATATAATGATGGGCGCCGGTCACGACGATCAGCGCTTCCTGACCGTCCAGGTGGCGGACGATGGGATTGGCGCGGTGGAGGTGAAGGCCGACATGCCCCTCGTCCCTCCAGACGAGCGGCAGATGGACGACATGCTGGCGGTCCGGTGCGGTCACGCAGAGCAGGCCGAAGCCCACCTCCGCCACGAATGCGCGGATCGCGGCTTCGTCCCGCCAGCGATAGGGCGCGCCGGGCGTCATTTCCTGCGCGGCCCTCCACCCGAACCGCGGGCGCGCCGTTCGCCCTTGCGGCCCTTGCGGATCTGCTTGGCATGGGCGCGGGCGGCCTTCTTCTCATCCTCCCGCGTGGGCGCGCGGGCGATCTCCTCGTCCAGCGGCAGGTCGCCGGCGGAGAGGTCGAAGCCCAGCGAGGCAAGGCTGGCGGCGAAATGCTCGGGCAGTTCGGCCCGCACGTCGACCCGGCCGCCATCGGGATGATCGACCCGGATGCGGCGGGCGTGAAGATGCATCTTGCGGCTGATCGTGCCGCTCAGAAAGGCGTCCTTGCCGCCATATTTGCCGTCCCCGACGATGGGATGGCCGATCGCCGCCATATGGACGCGCAACTGGTGGGTCCGGCCGGTATAGGGTTGCAGTTCGACCCAGGCGGCGCGATTGCCCGCGCGTTCGATCACGCGATAGCGCGAGCGGGAAGGAAGCCCCTCTTCCTCATCGACATGCATTTTCTCGCCGCCGGTGCCGGGCTGCTTGGCGATGGGCAGTTCGATCATGCCATCCTCGATGGAGGGCACGCCCATCACGATGGCCCAATAGACCTTGCGCGCCGTGCGGCTGGAGAAGGCCTTGGCGAAGAAGGCGGCCGACCGCGCGGTGCGCGCGACGAGCAGCGCGCCGGACGTGTCCTTGTCCAGCCGGTGGACGAGCTTGGGCCGCTGGTCGAGGTCGAACTCCAGCGCATCGAGCAGGCCGTCGACATGATCGTCCGTCTTGGTGCCGCCCTGCGTGGCGAGGCCGGGCGGTTTGTTGATGACGATGGCTTGCGCGTCGCGATGGATGACGAGCCCCTGGGCGAAGGCCGCCTGATCGTCCGTCAGTTGCGGACGGACGCGTTTGGGCTTCGCGGTTTCGGGAGCCTTGGGCTCGGCGGGGGGCACGCGGATGGTCTGGCCCTCCGCGATGCGGTCGCCCGGCGCGGCGCGGGCGCCATCCACGCGCAACTGGCCGGTGCGTGCCCAGCGCGAGACGGTGTTGAAGCCGATGTCGGGCAGATGGCGCTGGAACCAGCGGTCGAGCCGGATGCCGTCGTCATCCGCCGCCACGCGGAATTGCCGCACGTCGAGCGACACGCCCTTCGCCGGAGAGGAGGAGGCGGACCGGGCAGCAGTCTTTGCCGCAGGCGTTTTGGCGGCGGGCGTTTTGACAGGAGGCCGGGCAGCGGGCTTCGGCGCATCCGGCTTGCGGGCGCGAGCCGCCTTGGCCGCGCCGCGCGCCCGCCCCTGGGGCGCTGCGCCGGGCTTGCGGGGACCGGTGGGTTTGCCGGGAGGACGGCCCTTCATGCGACGCTCCTCATGACGGCCAGACCGCCGGCCAGCGCACCCACGGCGCCGATGACGGAAAGGACCGCATAGCCCAGCGCCATGCCCGGCTGTCCCCGCTCCATCATCAGCACGGTTTCCAGGCTGAAGGAGGAGAAGGTCGTGAAGCCGCCCAGCAGACCGACGGCAAGCAGCAGCCGGATCGGTTCGCCCCCCGTCATATTGAAGCGGGCCAGCCATCCGGCGAACAGGCCCATGGCGAAACCGCCGATGATATTCGCGCCGAATGTTCCCCAGGGCCACAGGGCGCCAGGGAATATCTGGGCAGCGAGACGCCCGAGCAGGTAGCGCAAGGCCGATCCGACGGCGCCTCCTGCCATGACGAGAAGAATATTGGTCATGCCGCCCGCACTAGAGCATTTTTGCAAGGCTTGGGAAGCGGTCATTGGCCGGGGGATGAAGGTCGCGCTGATGCAATGGACGGCCGCGGGGGCTAGAGCCAATCGACATTCAGATGATGACGAGCCGAAAATGGTGGTTTTCCGTGACCCGGAGCGCAGCCTACTCAAAGTAGGTGAGCACCGGAAGCACGGAAAAGCGTCATTTGCAGGCCGTCAGGGCTGAATGTCGATTGGCTCTAGGGGGCGGTTAGGGGACATCAAGCCCCTTCCCTCCAGGTCCAGACGAGGCAAGTGGCTGGTTTGAAGGGTCGGAGTGGAGAAGTGCCGCTGTTCCGCCCTTCCAATCGCCGATATGGCATTTTTTTCGCGACCCATGTCACGCCAGCCGATCCTGTCTCGTCATGTCGGCATAACTCAGGAAGAAAGGTGCTGACATGACTGCCAAGCTCGACCCCTTTGCCGCCGCGCCCCAGCTTATGAAAAGCTGGTTCGCCACCTCCGCCGCCATCAATGCCAGCCTTGAGCCGAGCCTTATCGAATTGGTGAAGATCCGCGCGTCGCAGATCAACCAGTGCGCCAACTGCATCAACATGCACACGGTCGAGGCCCGCGCGCAGGGCGAAAGCGAACAGCGCATCCACCTGCTTTCCGCCTGGCGGGAGGCGCCCTGCTATACGACGCGCGAGCGGGCCGCGCTGGAATGGACGGAGGCCTTGACGCGCCTTTCCGAAGGGCACAGCCATGAAGCGGCCCACAAGGCGCTGGCAGCCGAGTTTTCGGAGGAGGAGCAGGTGAAGCTGACCCTGATGATCAACGTCATCAACGGCTGGAACCGGATCGCGGTGGGCTTCGGCCTCTGGTACGACACGCCGGCCAGGGCGGCTGCGTGATGGCGCAGGGGGCGCATGGGGGCGCGGCGGAGAGCTTCGATCCGCTGCGTCCCAGGCTCATCCGCGTCGCCTATCGCATGCTGGGTTCGGTCGCGGACGCCGAGGATGTGGTGCAGGAAGCCTTTATCCGATGGATGGGCGCCGACCGCGACGCGGTGCGCGAGCCGGAAGCGTTCCTGCGCCGCACCGTCACGCGGCTGTGCCTCGACCAGCTCAAGTCGGCGCGGCGCAACCGCGAAACCTATATCGGCCCCTGGCTGCCCGATCCGGTGGTGGACGACGCCGGGGAAGAAGAGGACGTGACGCTGCCGCTGATGCTGGCGCTGGAACGGCTGTCGCCGCTGGAGCGGGCGGCTTTCCTGCTGCATGACGTCTTCGGCGTCGGCTTCGAGGAAATCGCCGCCACGGTCGAACGCGATCCGGCTGCCTGCCGTCAACTGGCGGCGCGGGCGCGGGCCCATGTGCGGGAGGCGAGACCCCGCTACCGGGTGGAAAGACAGCACGGGCTGGAGATTGCCGGCGCCTTCTTCGCCGCCTCGCGGAGCGGCGACATGGCGGCGCTGGGCGCGATGCTGGCACGGGATGTCAGCCTGCACAGCGATGGCGGCGGCAAGCGCCCTGCCGCGATCGTTCCGGTGCTGGGCTTCGGCCCGGTCATGCAGATGCACAAGGCGCTGGCCGTGCTGTTCGGCAAATATGGGTCGACGCTGGTGCGCGTGGGATTGATCAACGGCCTTCCCGGCTTCGTCACCCGGGAGGCGGACGGCGAACTCCAGACCACGGCGCTCGACATCGAGGATGGGCGCGTCACCGGCATCTATGTGATGCGCAATCCCGACAAGCTGCGGCATCTGCATTGACGGGGCCGGAAAGCCTGCGCTGGGCCTGTCGAAGGTCGGGAACCGGTCTTCCGATCAAACGATGCCCCAACAAAAGCCTGGAGCGCGCATCCCGTGTAACGCAGCGCGCTCTATAGGAAAATCCTTTGCGCGCCGGGGACGGCCCGGACCAGATAATAAGCGGCGAGCGGTATCAGAAGCGCCTGCACCAGCAGCCACGGCTTGGCCATATAGGGCGAAAGATAGTGAATGACCGCCACGTGGAGATACATGACGACCAGCGACGCGCGCCCGATGGCGGCGATCCATCCGCCAAAGGGCGCGATCCGCACCGAAAGGCGGAAAAGCAGGAAGCTGGTGGCCATGGCCGAGGCGATGGACAGCAAGGGCCAGCCATAGTCGGCGGCCTTCATGTTGAGCGTCGGCAGCAGCGCCGTCAGCCCCGCCAGCGACAGCGGGACCAGCAACGCCAGCATCCAGCTTCGCCAGTCCACGCGCTGCCATGCCGCCCCCGCCCAGAGCAGGACCAGGGCCATGGGTAGGGTGAGCAGCCCCAGCGGCGACAGGCTGGTGCATTGTCCCGCGCCATAGGCGATCAGCAGCACCGGCAGCATCAGCAACGCCCAGCGCCGGTCGAGCGGGTCGGGCCAGCGGGCCAGCACCATGTTGAACAGGATGCGCGCCATCATCAGGCAGGGCACGAACCAGAATATGGTGAACGGCCCGCGCAACCAGGAGCCGCCGAGCGCTATCGGCGCCAGATCCCCCGGCCAGTCATGGAAGATCGGCCTGCCGCCCTTCATCGTCTCGACGACCTGATCCGTCAGGATCAGCAGGATCAGGAAAGCCGCATAGGGCCGCATCTGGGACGCGAGCTGGCGGCGGGTGAAGCGTCCGGCCGGCTGCGGACGGGACAGGAGGCCCGACAGCAGGAAGAACAGCGGCATGTGGAAACTGTACATCGCGTCGCGCAGTCCCCCGCGCGTCCACACATGGCCGGCGACCACGGCGACGATCCCGATGCCGCGCGCGACATCGATCCATTCCAGCCGCCCTCCGCCCGGCGGATGCGCCTCATGCCCCCTGTTCTCCATGCCCTCCACGCCCTATAGGAAGCGGCACGCGCGTCAATCGCTGCCCTGCATTTACGGAAAAACGCCTCTTGTCCCTGCTTCATGACCGAGTTCTGTTCATCGATGGCGAGGCCATCATCCTCGACAAGCCGGCGGGCCTGCCCGTCGACGCGCCGCGTGACGGGTCGCTTTCGCTGGAAAACCACCTGTCCTCGCTGACCTTCGGCTTCCAGCGCTGGCCGCTGCCGGTGCACCGGCTGGACCGAGACACCAGCGGCTGCCTGCTGCTCGCCCGCAATCCCAAGGCGCACAAGCGCTTCGCCGCGGCCTTTGAGGCCGGAACGGTCGCGAAGCGCTATGTCGCGGTGGTGGACGGCGTTCCGGCGGAGGACAGCGGCACCATCGGCCTGTCGCTCAAGAAGATCAGCACGCCCGCCCAAGGGTGGCGGATGATCCCGGCGAAGGCGGGGAAGGCCGCGTTCACCGACTGGCGCAAGATCGCGGAGAAGGACGGACGCTCGCTGATCGTCTTCACCCCCCGCACCGGACGCACCCACCAGATCCGGACCCATGCGCTGCATGGCCTGGGCTTCGGCATTGCGGGCGATCCGGTCTATGGATCAGGCGAAGGGCCGATGCTGCTGCACAGCCGCTTCCTCAGCATCCCGCGCGGGGAGAAGTCGCCGGCGGAAGCGACCGCCCCCCTGCCCGCGACCTTCGCGGCAGCGGGCTTCGGGCAGGAACTGCTCGAACAGGCCGGGCTTTAGCGCCCTTGCCACGCATCCCCGTCACCCGGTCGATCTCCATCGACAGCGACGAGCTGTCGGAAAGCTTCGTCCGCTCGACCGGGGCTGGCGGCCAGCATGTGAACACCACGGACAGTGCGGTGCAGTTGCGCTTCGACGTGGCGAACAGCCCGTCGCTGCCCGAGGCGGTCAAGCACCGGCTGGCGGCGATCGCCGGACGGCGGATGACGGCGGAGGGCGTGCTGATCCTCCGTTCCGAAGGCTCGCGATCGCAGCTCTTGAACCGGCAGGAGGTGCTGGCCCGGCTGGTGGAATTGATCCGGGACGCCACGGTCGTGCCGAAGGCGCGCAAGGCGACCAAGCCGGGCAAGGCCGCCAAGGCGCGGCGCGTCGACGCGAAGAAGGCGCGCAGTTCGGTCAAGGCGGGACGTGGCAAGGTAAGGCTGGATTAACCGGTCTGGCCTGCACCCGCGCCACATCCTATATGCCGGCCATGTTCGATTTTTCTCCCCCGGCCGGTGCCGACAAAGCCACGCTCCATGACGACCTGCTCTCCGCCGCCGATGCGCTGACGGCGGGCGAGCCCGATGCCATCGCCAACATGGCCAATGTCTCCGCGCTGATCTGGCAGTTCCTGCCCGACCTCAATTGGGCGGGCTTTTACCGGATGGTCGGCGGCGAACTGGTCCTTGGCCCCTTTCAGGGCAAGGCCGCCTGCATCCGCATCCCGCTGGGCAAGGGCGTCTGCGGCGCCGCGGCGGCCAGCGGCCAGACGCAACTGGTGGAGGACGTCCACGCCTTTCCCGGCCATATCGCCTGCGACGCCGCCAGCGCTTCGGAAATCGTCGTGCCGGTGATCGTCGAAGGCCGGGTCGTCGCCGTGCTGGACCTAGACAGCCCGATCCCGGCGCGCTTCGACAGTGCGGACCGGACCGGGCTGGAGGCGCTGGTCGGGCGGATCGCGTCGCGTCTGGTTTAGGTCGTAAACCCATGAACGGCACGTTCAGGGAACCAAAATAGCGAACATATCGGGCCGCAATGCGCGCCGGTGCCTCTTTTCGGGACAGGCATGGAAATGCCGGCGCTTGGATGGCGGCGGCCGATCATGCTAAACAAGTCGTTAACATATCAGCCGAAAACGGGGATTTGAGCATGCATATCCGGAGCTTCATCCTGGCCGGCGCCGGTCTGGCGATCGGGTTGACGGCGCCGGTTTCCGCAAATGGGCCGGTCGGGGGTGGAGGAATGGCCGCCCGGCCGGCGGTGCATGCGGGAACCACGGTGCACCGCTGGGGTCCGCGCCATCAGGGCCGTTGGCATGCGGGCTGGTACGCGCCGGGCGGCTGGGCGGCCTATCGCAGGCCCGTGGTCGGCTATGTCCTGCCACGCTATTGGGTCAACCCCGTCTATCATATCCGCAACTATGGCGCTTACGGGCTGCCGGCGCCCGTCAGCGGCTATGGCTGGTCGCGCTATTATGACGATGCGGTGATGACCGACCGGGATGGCCGCGTGCGCGATTATCGCAGCGGCGTCGCATGGGAGGAAGCAGGCGACACGGCACCGCCGCCGGGCATCGGCTATGATGACGAAGTCACCGCGCGGGATGGCCCGCCACCGCCGCCGCTGGGCTATGAAGGGCGCTGGAGCGGCACATGGCGGGACAAGGACGGCAAGACCTTCAGCGGCGATTATGAAGGCCGTTTCGAGGGGCAGGTCCGGGGTGGACCGGGCGTCGATTTCGACCCGCCGCCCTATGCCGCCGGGCCGAACCGGACGGAGCGGCGCGCCGGTCCGGGAGAACCCGTCGTCACGACGACGCAAGCGCCGGGCTTCATATCGGGCGGCTATTATTATCCCGGCGCCACCACCACGACGGTCGTGTATTATCCCGGCGCCACCACCACGACGGTCGTGGTCCAGCCCGCCGTCACCACCACCCGGACCTATGTGACGGAAGTTCCGGTCCGCAGGCGCAGGGTGCGGTAGCATCGACAGAGCTGTTCCGATGCGCGCGGGAAGGATTGGAGCGGAAAAAACCGGCTTTCGCTCCGATGAATCAGATCGCCGCTCCAGCTTCCTTGTCTTCCGCGATTTCTTGACCAGCGACGGTTACGATCGCTTGGAAATCGCTCTGGAGCAGATTCCGATCCGATCGCATCGGCTCGACTGCTCTAAGTTTTTGTTTTATCGCGTTTTCCGGGTCAGCAGATGATTCCATCTGCCTGGAAATCGCTCTAGGCGGCGCGGGACCGTACCGCCGCCCAAGGCCGGGGGCGGCCCATCAGATAACCCTGGCCGATGGTGCAGCCGCGAGCGATCAGCATCTCGACCTGTCCCACCGTTTCGACGCCTTCGGCCACTACCTCCATGCCCAGGCTGCTGCCCAGCTTGACGATGGCGTCGACAATGACGGCGTCGCCCGCATCCTGTTCGATATTGCTGATGAAACTGCGGTCGATCTTCAGCACGTCGACCGGATATTGCTTCAAATGGCTGAGCGATGCGTAGCCGGTGCCGAAATCGTCCAGCGCGATCCGTACGCCCGCCGACGACAGGCGGTGCAACGCCCGCTCCACCTGTTCGGCGCCCCGGCCCAGAAAAACGGTCTCCGTCACCTCGATCTCGAACTGCTGCGGCGGGATGGTGCAGCGCGCGAGATGGGCGAGGACATAGTCGGCAAAATCATGCTGCATGAAATCGGCGGCGGAGGCGTTGATGGCGACCCGGCCCGGATCATGGCCGGCGCGCAGCCATCGGTCGACGTCGCGGACGACCTTCGCCAGCATCTTTTCGGTAAGTTCGACGGCCAGTTCCGCATTGTCGAAAGCCGCCGCGATCGTGTCGGGCGCGTGGACGCCGGTGCGGGGATGCTGCCAGCGCAGCAGCGCCTCATAGCCCAATATCCGTCCGGTCCTCATGTCCGCCTTGGGCTGGTAATAGGGGACGACCAGATCGTCCACGATCGCCTGCCGCGCCATGTGGATCATCGAACTGCGCTGTTGCGCGTCGGCGCGCAATTGCGACTGGAACAGCGTCAGCCGGCCCCGTCCGGTGGACTTGGACGCATAAAGCGCCAGGTCCGCCGCCTTCAGCAATTCCGCCGCATCCTCGCCATGTTCGCCAAAGACCGCGCCGCCCATGCTGATCCCATAATCGAGCGACCGGCCATTATGGACATAGGGCGCGCGCACACCGCCCAGCAATTCGGCGCTCCAGGCCGAAAGCGCCGCGCTGCTGGCGAGCGAGGGCGCGATCATGCCGAACTCGTCGCCGCCCAATCGCCCGATCATGGCATCGGCCGGCGCGCAGGAGGCGAAACGCTGCGCAAAACCGCAGAGCAGCGCATCGCCCGCATCATGGCCCAGCGTGTCGTTGGTCCGCTTCAGGTCGTCGATGTCGACCAGGATCAGGCCGAAACTTTCCCCCGTCCGGCGCGCCTGCTCGGTCATTTCCTCCAATGTCGTCTGCCACAGCGCGCGATTGGGCATATGCGTCATGGGATCGTGCGTGGCGGCCCAGCGTATCCGTTCCTCGCTGTTCCTTTCTTCCGTCACATCCTGGAAGGTCACGATGACGCGCAATGGCTTGCCGGAATCGGAGAAGCTGCTCCAGCCGACGCTCTTGATCCAGCGCAGGGCGCCGGTGTCGGCCCTGTGCACCCTCAGCGTGGCTTCGAAATGCGGCGGCATGCGCCCGTTCGCGACGGCGTCCAACATTCCGGCGAGACGCGACCGATCATCCGGGTGCACCAGCCGCAATGCCAGTTCGCTCGTCGCCGGTTCGGTATCAGACAGGCCCAGCATCGTCCGGAATTCCCGCGACCATGTCCGTGTGCCGGCGACCGCGTCGAAATCCCATATGCCCAGCCGCGCCGACTGCACCGCCAGGCGGAAGCGTTCCTCGCTGTCGGCCAGTTCGCGCTGCGCCAGTTTCTGCGCGTGAACATCCTCCAGCGTTCCGTACCAGCGCACGATCCGGCCCTTCGCGTCGCGGCGCGCCGAGGCGCGCGACCGCATCCAGCGATAGCCGCCGTCGGAGAGGCGCAGCCGGTAGTCGACGTCGACAGGATCGCCTGAATGGAGCTTTTCCGTCCAGATGGCCAGCGTGCGATCCACATCGTCGGGATGCAGCGAATCGATCCACCCCCTGCCCCGCGCACGCGCCGGGGCCATGCCGGTCAGTTCCTGCCAGCGGGGTCCCACCTCCTCGATTTCGCCGCTGACCGATGCCGTCCAGGGGACCTGCGGACTGAGTTCGACCGACCAGCGATAATGCTGCCGGCTTTCCGCCAGGGCATCGGCCAGTGCGCGGCGGTCGCAGTCGTGCCGCTCATCGATGTCCTCGATCGTTCCGTACCAGAGCGGCGCCTCATCGGGCTCCACGACCAGCGACATGCGCACGATCCCCGACCTCGTTTCACCGGCAAGGGTGCGCATGCGGACGGGAACGGGATCGGGCCGGGGGGAACGTTTGGCGGCGTCGGCCAGCGCTTTCCAGTCATGCCTGTCCAGCATCGACCGCCAGCCATAGTGAAACGCATCCCATTCCAGCCCGTCCCGAGCCAGTTCGGAGGCAAATTCCCCAAATCTGCGATCAGCAAAACGGTCCATCTGCCGGTCCTGATCCAACGCCATTTCTGCAATCCATGGGAAAGCAGTAACGGAAAAAGTTAAATAAGATTTCCAATGCCGTAATACGTAATCAATCCATAACGGCGTTAAGCCGTTCCATGCCGATCGCGCGAAAGCGCCATCGGTCGTCCTTCGTACGGGCTGGATTTTTCGCCGGCTTTATTTGCGGAAGATCGCCGCCAGTTCGCGCGGCAGCGCCGGCTCGTCGCGGCTTTCCGCCTGCTGCACGGCCTGCGCCTGCTCCTGCGGGTCGAAGCGGGTCCAGCCGTTGCGGCTCAGTCGTTCAAGCGGCCGGTAGCGTATCTTGTACTGCATCCGCTGCGATCCCTCGACCCAATAGCCGAGATAGACATAGGGCAACCCCGCCTTCGCCGCGCGCAGGATATGGTCCATGATGATGAAATTGCCCAACCCCTTGCGATGCTCCAGCTCCGTATCGAAGAAGCTGTAGATCATCGACAGGCCATCGCCCTGCCGGTCGGTAAGGCAGGCGCCGATCAGCCTGCCGGGACGGCCATCTTCGCCTGGTTCGCGATATTCGACGACATGGCTTTCCACCGGGGTCTGTTCGACCATGTCGGCAAAGTCCATCTCATCCATTTCGGTCATGCCGCCGCCGGGATGCCGGGCGCGCAGATAGCGCTGGAGCAGTTCGAACTGTTCCTCCGTCGACCAGGGCTTGCAGGCGGTGATGACCAGGTCTTCATTCCGGCGCAGCAATTTGCGCTGGGTAGCGTTCGGCTCGAACTCCCCCGCGACGACGCGCACGGACACGCAGGCGGAGCAATCCGCGCAACTGGGGCGATAGGCGACATTCTGGCTGCGGCGGAAGCCGATGCGACCGAGCGCGTCGTTCAGTTCCGACGCATTGTCCCCGCTCAGTTCGGTGAACACCTTCCGCTCGCTTTTGCCGGGCAGATAGGGACAGGGACTGGGGTTGGTGACGAAAAAGCGCGGAAAGCGGAACGGTGCACTCACAACCGCATCTCCCCCACAGCGCTGCCCGACCCCTGATTCATGAGTCGACTATGCCGTTCGCGGGCCGCTGTGAAAAGTTTATTTACCACGAAAATTGGTTAAGCGGCAGAGAAGAGGCAGGGACGTTATGAGATAGGCCGGGGATGGCCAGTTGCGGACATTGACACTACGCAATCCGACCGCTTGACCATTTCATTCGGCGGCGACAGCCTCGAAATCGGCTTCGGCCAGGAACTTCTCCACATCCAGAGCGGCCATGCAGCCCATGCCGGCGGCGGTAACGGCCTGACGATAGACCTTGTCGCTGACGTCGCCCGCCGCGAAAACGCCAGGGATGGCGGTCCGGGTCGTGCCCTTTTCCACCAGCAGATAGCCCTCGTCCATCGGCAGCTTGTCGACGAACAGCTCCGTAGCGGGCTGGTGGCCGATGGCGACGAACGCGCCGTCCGTCTCTATATGCGATTTGTGGCCGGTCACCGTGTCGACCAGGTCGACGCCGACCAGCCCCTCGGGATCGCCGCCGCCCACGAAGCGATCGACCGCCTGGTTCCACAGCACCTTGATGTGCGGATGCGCGAACAGGCGCTGCTGGAGGATCTTCTCCGCCCGGAGCGAGTCGCGGCGGTGGATCAGGGTGACGTCATGGCTGTGGTTGGTGAGGTACAGCGCCTCCTCCACCGCGGTATTGCCGCCGCCGATCACCACCACCTTCTTGCCGCGATAGAAGAAGCCGTCGCAGGTCGCGCAGGCCGAGACGCCCTTGCCCTGCAAAAGCTGTTCGCCCTCCGCGCCCAGCCATTTGGCCTGGGCGCCGGTCGCGATCACCAGGCTGTCCGCATAATAGAGCGTGCCGCTGTCGCCCTTCAGGCGGAAGGGCCGTTCCGACAGGTCGACGTCGATGATCTGGTCGTACATCATCTGCGCGCCGACATGCTCCGCCTGCGCCTGCATCTGTTCCATCAGCCAGGGCCCCTGGATCACGTCGCGGAAACCCGGATAATTTTCGACGTCGGTCGTGATCGTCAACTGGCCGCCCGGCTGCATGCCCTGCACCACGATCGGCGCCAGGCCCGCGCGCGCGCCATAAATGGCGGCGGACAGGCCGGCCGGGCCGGAACCGAGGATCAGCATGCGGGTCGAATGGGTGGCGGTCATGAAAGTCTTTCCGGCTGCGATTCGTCTGTCGGGATGAGATAGGCGAAGCAGGCGGACGCGCAAGCGATGGATTTGCTTGAAGGGTGAGAAGCTGAGCCTTGGGCGGCCGCCTTCGTCCCGTCAATCGAGGACGTTGGGCAAATCCTCGAACCCCTTGCGCAGCGCGGCGGACCAGCTGTGCGAGAGAAGCTGGAACTCCTCATTGTCCGCCTCGATCCGGGTGCGCACGCGGAAGTCGAAGGCATCCCGTTCTATCACGGTCAGGTCCAGCGGCATCCCCACCGACAGGTTGGACCGCAGCGTCGAATCCATCGACACCAACACTGCCTTGGTCGCATCTTCCAGACTGGTTTCGCGCTTGATGATGCGATCCAGGATCGGCTTGCCATATTTATGCTCGCCGATCTGGAAGAAGGGCGTGTCCTCCGTCGCCTCGATGAAATTGCCGGCCGAATAGATGAGGTAGAGCCGCGGCTTGCCGCCCCTGCGCTGCCCGGCGATCAGGATGGAGGCGTCCGCCGCCGCGCCCTGCATCTCGATCGTGCTGCGATAGCGGCCCTGCATGGTGCACATCGCCTCCCCCACGATCTGTGCGACGCGGTGCATGGTGGGGCAGTTGAGGATCGTCTCCACATCCGGATCGAGCGCCGAATCCTTGATCGCGCGGCCCAGCATCGCCTTCACCCCCTGGGTGATAGACAGATTGCCGGAGCACATCAGGGTGATCGCGCGTTCGCCCGGCACGCTGTAGGTGAAGCTTTTCCGGAAGCGCGCGATATTGTCCATTCCCGCATTGGTGCGGGTGTCGGACAGCATGACCAGCCCCTGGTCGACGCGCACCGCCACACAATAAGTCATGGCCCCAAGGGCTCCTATCGTCGTTCAACCCTGCGTGGTGGTCTGCGCGCCCTGTTGTTGCTGCCGCTGGAGCTGCCGCTCCTCCACCCCATCCTCCGCCTGCGCGATCCGGACGTCCGCGTCAATCCAGATATCGCCCGTCACGGTCACGGAGCCGCGTATCGGCGCGGCCTCATCCGCATCCAGCCCGCAGGCGAGGCGCAGATAGCGCTCCCTCACGCAGACCCGGTTGGAGGGATCGAATCCCACCCAGCCCAGTTCGGGCACCAGCGCCTCCGCCCAGCCATGAGTTTCATGCAGCACGTCGCCCTCATCGGCCAGCAGATAGCCGGACACATAGCGCGCGGGGATGCCCATGGACCGCGCGCCGGCGATGAACACCTGCGCATGGTCCTGACAGACCCCGGCGCCCAGCGCGAAAGCCTCCGCCGCCGTGGTGTTCGTGGTCGTCACGCCTGCGCGATAGGCCACGGCATCGCTGACGGCGGCCGACAGCGCATGAAGCCGGGCCAGCGGCCCGTCTTCGTCGGGGAGGGACAGCGCCATCGCCCGGATTTCCGGCGATGCCCCGGTCAGCCGCGTTTCCCGCAGGAAATAGCGCGGATTCACCGGGCAGCCGAGCCAGCCCACCACGCCATGGCCTTCGCATGTTTCGACCAGTCCTTCCGCGACGATGACGGCATTGTCCAACCGGTCGTGCCGGACCCAGATCGCCTCCATCTCGCCATAGCTGTTGCGGCGAAAGCCGGTCAGCGGATCGCCATTGACGCTGACCTGCCAGTCCAGCACCTTCTGCGTCGGCGTATCGACGGGCATCAGCTTCAGCCGCATCGCCACCCGCCCGGCCGCAGCCTCATAGCGATAGATGGTCTGGTGGCGGACGAGCAGTTTCATGCGCGTCCTCCCATCAGCCGAAATGATAGGCCTGGGCGATCTCGACGCCCAGGCGGTTGGTGCTCATCAGGCCGTTCTGCACCGTTTCATGCAGGCCCGCCCGGAAGATTTCGCCGCTGTCCAGCTTCTCCAGATCGGTCACCATCTGCCGCACGGTGTCATGGCAGGCCGAACGCGCATCATGCCATCCGGCCAGACGGTTCAGCCGATAGGCAAGCTGGTCGTAGCAATAGGCGACGCTGCGCGGGAACAGGCGGTTCAGCATCAGGAAATCGGTGATCTGCCAGGGCGTGTAAGTGCCGCCATAGACATGGTGGAACGCCCGCGCGCCAGACAGCGCATACAGCACCGACGTCCATTGATAATGGTCGCGATTGCCGCCGACCACTTCCGTTTCCGGCAGCAGCACATAATATTTGACGTCCAGCAGGCGCAGCGTCATCTGCGCCCGCTCCAGCGCGGAGCCGGTGCGCAGGAAATCATGCCCCTCATTGCGGAGCTGCCCCGAATGGGCCGCGCCGCGGAAGGTCATCACCCGCGTCTTCACCCAGTCGATCAGCGCGGGAAGCTGCTGCCGCGCCTCCGCCACGTCATAGCTGTCGAGCTTGCGCCAGCCTTCGTTCAGCGCCTCCCACATGTCCTGCGTCAACATGGTGCGGGCCGATTTGGCGTTGGCGCGCGCTTTCAGCAGGCAGGACCGGATGGAGGAGGGATTGTCGAGGTCCAGCATCAGGAAGGCGATGGCGTCGCTCTCCGTCACCTGCGCGCCTTCGGGGAAATGGTTGAGCGCGCCCGTGGCCCGCACCACCGATCGCCACTCGTCGCGATGATGCGCGCCGGGCAGGATCGCCATGCGCTGGCCCATGGTCAGCAGGCGGGCGGTGGCCTCGGCCCGCTCCATGTAGCGGGCCATCCAGAAGAGATTTTCGGCCGTCCGGCTCAGCATGGGGCCCGCTCCCACTCTTCCGTCATTCCCGCGAAGGCGGGAAACGCCAGTACGGCGAAGCCAATCCATCTCCCAAGCGTGCCGCCAGGGGTGAGATCAGGAGATGTATTCCCGCCTTCGCGGGAATGACGAAGAAGGGTGATGAAGGTTCTAAACATCATCAATCCTGCAATACCCAGGTGTCCTTCACCCCGCCCCCCTGGCTGGAGTTCACCACCAGCGATCCTTCGGTCAGCGCCACCCGCGTCAGCCCGCCGGGCACCAGCCTGATCTGCTTGCCCACCAGGCAATAGGGGCGGAAATCCGCATGGCGCCCCACCACCGCCGCCGGTCCCAGCGTGGGCACGGTCGACAGATCCAGCGTCGGCTGGGCGATGAACTCGCCCGGATTGGCGCGGATGCGGTCGGCATAGGCCGCGATCTCGTCCTTGGTCGATTTCGGCCCGATCAGCATGCCGTAGCCGCCCGATCCATGGACTTCCTTCGCCACCAGTTCGTGCAGATTTTCCAGCACATAGGCGCATTCGTCCGGCTTCCCGCATTGCCAGGTCTGGATATTGTCCAGGATCGGCTGCTCGCCCAGATAGAAGCGGATCATTTCCGGCACATAGATGTACACGGCCTTGTCGTCCGCGATCCCCGATCCCGGCGCGGAGGCCAGCGTCACCCCGCCATTGCGATAGACGTTGAAGATGCCGGGCACGCCCAGCAGGCTGTCCGGCCGGAAGACCAGCGGGTCGATATATTCATCGTCGATGCGCCGGTAGATGACGTCGACCGCCTTCGGCCCCAGCGTGGTCTTCATCCACACCCGGTCGTCGTCGACGAACAGGTCCGCCGGCTCCACCAGTTCCACGCCCATCAGGTCGGCAAGGAAGCTGTGCTCATAATAGGCGCTGTTGAGCGAACCGGGCGTCAGCACCACCACCACCGGATCGCCCTTGCAGGCGGGCGGCGCGACTTCCTTCAGGCTTTTCAGCAATTCCGCGGGATAATCGTCGACCGGCGCGACCACGCCCTGCGCGAACAGTTCCGGGAACATGCGGGTCATGATCTCACGATTTTCCAGCATGTAGGACACGCCGGAGGGGGTGCGGCAATTATCCTCCAGCACCTCGAACCGGGCTGGCCCGGTGCGGACGATGTCGATGCCGACGATATGGCTGTACACCTTCCCCGGCGGGGTGAAGTCGGCCATTTCCGCCAGATAGGCGCTGTTCTGATAGATGATGTCCGCGGGCATGACCCCCGCCTTCACGATCTCTCCGCGATGATAGACGTCGTGGAGGAAGGCGTTGAGCGCCCGCGCCCGTTGCCGGATGCCCTTGTCCAGAACGCGCCATTCCTGGGCCATGAAGATGCGGGGCAGCAGGTCGAAGGGGATCAGTCGTTCCGGATCGCCCCCCTCCCCATAGACGGCGAAGGTGATGCCGATGCGCCGGAAGATCGCCTCCGCCTCATCCATTCGACGATTGAGCCCGGCAATGCCGGTCCGATCCACCCAATTCTGCACTTCCGCGTAGCAGGGGCGTATCGAACCATCCGGCTCAAACATTTCGTGGAAGGGCAAAGTATCGATCCTCCCTCAGCCGGCCATCGGCTGGTTGTGCATTGCAACATTAGTGCAACAGGAAAGGACGAATGCAAGCGGAAAATCCGCCTGGGCCTGACTGTCTGTAAAGGTGGTAGCGGAGGAGGGACTTGAACCCCCGACACGCGGATTATGATTCCGCTGCTCTAACCAGCTGAGCTACTCCGCCCCATGGGCCGTCCGCCGGGCCATGCCCTGCGGTGAGGCGGCGCTATAAGCAGAGCGGGCTGATGGGTCAACGGGGTTTCACAGCATCGTGAAATTTCTCTGGCCGGGTCATCCGCCTGCACTGGCAAGGACGGTGGCAAGCCACCATCCCGGCACCGCGGCCAGGGCGAGGAAAGTCCCCAGCGGCACGCGCGTCGTGCCGTCCACCCTCCCGCCCGTCGCCATGACCGCGAGGACCGCCAGCAGTCCCACGCTCGCCGCCAGCAGCAGGATGAAGGGCAAGGCCTGCCAGCCGAACCAGGCGCCGAGCGCACCCAGCAGCTTGGCATCGCCCAGACCCAGCCCGTCGCGCCTCCGGAAGCGCCGATAGCCGAGCGCGACCAGCAGCAGCGTCAGATAGCCAGTCAGCGCGCCGATCGCCCGATCCCCCATCGTCGCGTCGGTCGTCCAGGGACCAAGGGTGAAGCCCAGGAACGCCAATGGCAGGGTCAGCGCGTCGGGCAGCCAGAAATGCCGCCGGTCGAGCACCGCCAGCGTCAGGAGCAGCCAGCCCAGCAGAGCCCATCCCGCCCCGCCCGGATCGGGCGAAAAGCCCAGGGCGAGCGCGCCGATGATCGCGCATCCCGCCTCCACCCGTCCATGCAGCGGATCGATGGGCGCGCCGCAGGTCCGGCACCGCCCTCGCTGCGCCAGCGCGCTTGCCATCGGCACGAGATCGAAGACGCTGAGAATCCGCCCGCAGCCGTCACAGGCCGACCGGCCGCGCAGCACGCTGCGCCCCCGCGGCCAACGCAGGACGATCGTGGCGAGGAAACTCCCGGCTATGGCTCCGGCTATAGCGCCCAGCAGGGCGGGGAAGACCTCAATCACAGCGTCCCTTCGATCTTCAGTACCCGCGCGCCCCCGGCATCGGCAAAGCCCGCCTTGGCCAACGCCTCGCCCAGCGTCGCGTCGGCGGTTTCCACCCGCATTTCCGCCTGATAGCGGCCCGATCGCCAGATGCGCAGATTGACCTTTTCCAGCCCCGACTGGCTGACCAGCGGCAACAGCAGCGCATCACCGTCGCAACTGGCCACGCCCGAAAGGCCCTGCGACAGGTTCAGTCCCGGAAACTGCCCCGCCATCTGCGCACGGACCCGTCCCTCGGCATGGCCGCAGCGGTCGCCGGAGAACCAGGCCGACACATCGTCCATGACGAAGCTGCTTACCGGCAGCGGCGCGAAGGTCCGGCCCAGCGGCACCGCGCCCGTCACATCGTCGATCCCCATGCGTCCGAAACCGACCGTCAGCGCGCCGCTCAGATCGTCCGCTGCGCCATTGCGGCGCCAGACGTCGAACCGCGCCCGTCCGACCAGCAGCGACACGGGCGACAGGCCCGCATGGACCGACCCCAGCGACACCGTGCCCAGCATCAGCCGGTCGATCCCGCCGCTCCACACCGTGCCGCGCACCTCCCGCGCCGCCACGCCCAGCCGCTCCAGACCCGCCATGCCGAGCGCGACGCGCATCGGCAGGAAGATGAGGAATCCCGATGCGAACACAGCGATGAGCGCGATGCGCACCCGCCGCGAAAGGCTGAACCCCATCATTGCCCGCCCCGCACCAGCACCGCCTGCACCGCGACGCTGCCCGCCGTCGCCGCCGGCCGCGCGCTTATCGTTTCGATCCGGACGCCCTCTGCCTCCAGGACGGAGAGCCATGACAACAGCGCGACCGGCCGCACCGAGGCGATGGCCATGTCGACCCGGTCGGCGCCCTGCGCCTGCGCGCGTTCCAGCGTCAGCCCCGCCTCGCCGGCGCTCTGGCCGATGAACTGGTCCAACGGCACGCCCGCGTCGACCGTCGCCGCCGTGCGCGGCAGCGACTTCAGCAGCTTCACCTTGGCGCGGATGGCGGCATTGCGGTCGGTCGCCTCCCGCAACCCGTCGCGGGCCGAACGCTGTGCAGCGTCGAGCGGCCGCACCACGCCCAGCCACAGGATCACCACCGCCAGCAGCGCGAACATTACGCCCAGCATCCACTGCTCGCGGGGACTCCGTTCGCCCCATAATGCCTGCAACCGTTCCATCATGACCGCACCGTTATGTCCGCGAGCATCCGCCCGCCGGGGTCCTGCGAAGGCGTCGCCGTGATGGCGAAGCCCGCCGCCTGCAAGGCCAGCAGCACGCTGTTGATGTCATCCCCCTTCGCCGCCGCCAGCGTGGCGCGGATCATCCCGTCCGGATCGCGCGACAAAGCCGTCAGCGACACGCCCGGCACATCCTGCATCGCGCTCAACAGGCCCGAAACCGGCGCGGTGAAGGCATAGCCGCCCGCCCCGCGCGCAGCGAGTTGACGGTCCATTTCCGCCTCCGCCTGGAGGACGTCGTTCGCCCCCGGCACCACCTGCCGCGCCAGGGCCAGGCTTTCCGCGTCCAGCGCGCTCGCCGCAATATGCTGCTTGGCAAGGCCGACCAGCGCGATGGACAGGCTGACCAGCAGGATCAGCCCGCTCCAGACCGCGATGCGCGCCATCGTCCGTTTATCGAAGGACCGCCGCACCCGCTTGGCGAAGTCGCCCTGCCGCAAGTCGAGCGGCGGCCGGTCCAGCGCGGCAATCGCCCGCGCTTCGATCTGGTCCGCGGGAACGTCGCGCACTGCGGCATCCCCGATCAGTTCCGGCAGGGCCAGGTCGCCCGCCAGCGCCAGGTCGCTCCCGCGCAGCACCGCTTCGCCGCCGACCAGAGCACGCTCGAACCCCTCCTGCGGTTCGGGCAACAGCAGCGGGGCAGGCACGATGATGTCCGGATCAAGCCCATGATGCTGCGCCCAGAGCAGCCAGTGCTGCATGTCGGCCCTCGCAGCCACGGCGACGCAATGCGGCCGCGCCGGATCGTCATTGTCGTCGGCTGCGGCGAAAAGCTGGTCCGCGGGCACGATCCCGCCCGCCATGGCCGCAAGCCGCGCCGCCGCCCTTCCCTGCCGGGCAGGCAGATCGGGATAGGCGCCCCGATGCAGCGTCACCAGCGCCGCCGGCGGCACCAGCATCACCGTCATATCCCCGGGCAGCGCCGTGAGGCCGCAAGCCGCGAGCCAGTTCGTCCCCGCCCCTTTCTGCACCACGGCGCCGTTCGCCACCCGCATCCACAGCGGCTCCGCGCCCGGCCGTTCCGGCAGGGCGACGATCAATCCCTCGCTCACGCGCCGGTCCCCCAATTGCGGCGTATCAGCTTGGCCGGACTTTGCCGCGCATCGATCAGCGCCCGTTCGACCACCTGCGTTCCCCCGACATCCACCGACACTTCCACTCCGAAAAATCCCGTCGTCAACCTGACCTGCTGTGCCGCCTCTTCCAGCGGGCTGAGCCCCGCCAGCGACGGGGCGCGCCAGAATTCCACCGTACTGCCGTAGCCATCCACCGGCCGCTGCGCCAGCAATTGCCGCGCCTGCGCGACGCTCAGCTGCCCCTGCATCAGCATGGCGAAAAGCGGCGCCTGATCGGGCAGCAGCGTATTGATGTTGATGGGCGACAGATCGGCGGTCGGCAGGGCGCAGACCCATGGCCGCACCAGCCCGTAAATGGCCGGCGTCACCCCGTTGACCGCCCGCAATTCGCTTGGATCGACCATGAAACGGTTGGCCGTGCGATAAGGCCGCGGCGCCCGCGCATAGGTCTCGTCCTCCGCGCCGCCGGGCTGCGGCACGCCGTCCGTGTCGATCCAGTCCGCCAGCGACGCCGCCGCCACCTGCGCCTGCCGCGCGTCGACGCCCAGCGCCTGCAACAGCGCCTGGAACTGCGATACGCCCACCGGGCGCACCTTCAGATCAGCCTCGGTCTCGCCCGCGACCACGCTGTTGAGGTTGAAGCAATTGCCCCCGTCCGTCACCCGCGCCGTGGCCACCCCGCCCGGCACGGATATGGCCTGCGGCGTGCCCATCCAGTTGCCGGCCAGCGTCATCTTGCCCGGATTGGCCGCAACCAGATCGCCTATGCGCATCCGGGCGATCTCCGTGCCGGCATCGGCAAAGGCGCGCGCCTGATCGACCGCGCCGCCATTGCCGGTCATCCGCGTGGCCAGCGCCAGCCGCTCCAGCGCGGTGGAAGCGACCACCGCCATCACCGCCACCAGCAGCAGCACGGTCAACAGCGCCGCGCCGCGCTCTCCCGGCTTGCGGGGGTCAACCATTGGCTGGCACCCCTTCCTGCTTTTCCGCCGGACCCGGCCCCACCAGGAAACGCAGCGTCACCGGCGGCTCGCCGGTTCGCGTCACCGTCATCTCCACGGCACGGGGCATCAGGTCGGGCTGGGTCGGCACCCATTCGTCGCGCCAGTCGCCGCTGGAGTCGCGGAAGCGCAACGCGACGTCGCCGACCCCGGTGAGCAGCGCGGCCGGCTCGTCGCCCGCCGCGCCGTCGACCTGCGCATAGGTGCGCCGTTCCAGCCGCCCCTGCCGCACCCAATATTCGACCTTCTGGAGCGACGGCCGCGGCAGATCGCCCAGATTGTCCCAGCCGCCGCGCACGAACTGGAGGATGGGCTGGCTCTCCCCCTCGCGATGCGACCAGAAGGCGGGCGCCAGCGTGCCTGCCTCCGTGCGGCTGATGCGCGGCACCGCCTGCCCCAGATCGGCCGCCAGCGCCCCACTCGCCCGCTGCACCGCCGCCATGTCGTCCAGCCGCAGCTTGATCTGAGCCTCTGCCGATACGCTATTGCCCAGCAGCAGCACCCCCGCCGCCGCCAGCATGGCGAAGATCATCAGGGCGACGAGCAGTTCGATCAGCGTGAAGCCGTGTTCGGCGGAACGTCTCGGAGACTCGAAGCCGTGTTCGGCGGAACGTCTAAAAGACCCGAAGCCGTGTTCGGCGGAACGTCTCAGAGACCCGAAGCCGTGTCCGGCGGAACCTGCCTGCCTCATTGCACCACCCGCACGAAGCTCAGCACCACGGGGGAGGAGCCCGCCTGGCCGTCGACGGCAAGATCGACTTGCAGCAGGCGCTTGTCATCGGTCGCCTTGACCTGCCGTGTCCAGTGCCAGCGCCGCCCGCCATTGTCGACATCGCCTTCTTCACTGCCGAGCGAAGGCGGCGCGGGATCGGTCTGCACCTCCACCATCAGGTTGCGCGCGACGATCTGACCCATCGCCTTGCTGTCGAGGTCTGCGGCGGTGTGCAGAGTCACCCCTTGCAGGCGGACGAGCGCCAGGGCGGCCAGGCTGAAGACCGCGAGCGCGACGAGCATTTCGAGCAGGGTGAAGCCTTGCTCCTCCCCACGCGCCTTGCGGCAGCATGACCGCATGAAGCGCATCCTACCCACCGACAACGACCTTTCCGGCCATATCGACCGAAATCGAGACCCGCTCTCCCTCGCGGGCAAGGATCACCGTCATGGGATCGGTCGGAAGCCCCGTGCCGTCGAAGCCGATCTGCTGCCGTCCGTCCTTCCCGACCAGCGCCCGCGTCCCGGCCTTCCAGTTGGCGGTGGCGAAGGGCTTGTCCTCCAGCCCCACCCATTGCCCGCCATCGCGGCGTTGAAAGCCATAGCCCGAGGCCGATACCCATACCCCCATGGGCCGCGCGGTAACGACCGCTTCGTCGCGCGCCGCGGCAAGGCGAGCGGCGAAGCGGTCGGCATCCTCGATCACCCGGCCGCGAGGGTCGGGGATCGCCAACACCACTGCGGCCGAAATGAAGCCGATGATCGTCAGCACGACCATCAGCTCGATCAACGTGAAGCCGTGTTCGGCGGAACGTCTAAAAGACCTGAAGCCGTGTTCGGCGGAACGCCTCAAAGACTCGAAGCCGTGTTCGGCGGAACGCCTTAAAGATCCGGAGCCGTGCCCCCGGCGATCAAAGCTCGCTGGAATAGATGTCGGCATTTTCATTGTCGCCACCCGGCTGCCCGTCCGCTCCCAGCGAACTGATGTCGAACGCGCCCTTCCGCCCCGGCGCCGCATAGTGGTACGGCCGGCCCCAGGGATCGTTCGGCAGCTTCTTGATATATCCCCCGCGCCGGTAACGCTGCGGCTGGGCGAGCGCGGCCGGCGGGTTGATCAGCGCCTGCAATCCATCGGTCGCGGACGGATAGGCCAGATTGTCGAGCCGATATTGTTCCAGCGCCTGTTCGATGGTGGCGATGTCGGCCTTCGCCTTCTCCACCCGCGCGGTATCCGTCGCCGGGATGACGTTGATCGCCACGATGGTGGCAAGCAGGCCGATGATGACGATCACGACCATCAGTTCGACCAGCGTGAAGCCGTGTTCGGCGGAACGCCTCACGGGCGTGAAGCCGTGTTCGGCGGAACGCCCCAAAGACTCGAAGCCGTGTTCGGCGGAGCGCCTGAGAGACCCGAAGCCGTTCTCTCCTTCCCCTCTCCTGACGTCATTCCCGCAAAGGCGGGAAACGCCAGTTCGGCGCAGCCAATCCATCTCCCACAACAAACGCCAGGGGGAACGTTCAGGCGATGGATTCCCGCCTTCGCGGGAATGACGGAGAGAAAGGATCTTGCGCATAAACACTCCTCAGGCCCCGGTAAGGCTCTGCAATTGCAGGATGGGCAGCAGGATGGACAGGATGATGACGGCGACGATGCCGCCCATGGCGATGATGATGACCGGCTCCAGCATGGCGAGCGCGGCAGAGGTGAAGCTGTCGAATTCCCGCTCCAGATAGTCCGCCGCCCTCTCCAGCATGGTGTCCAGCCGCCCCGCGCTCTCCCCGCTCGCCGCCAGATAGACGAGCAAAGGCGGAAACACGCCCGCCCGCCGCAGCGCCGCCGACAGGCTGCCGCCGCCGCGAATGGCCTCCACGATCTCCTCCGAAGCCTGCCGCAGCACCCGGTTGTGCACCGTCTGGGCGGTAAGCGACAAGCCCTCCATCAGCGGCAGGCGGCTCGCCACCATGGTCGACAGGGTGCGCGCCATCCGCGCCGCATGCAGGTCGCGGATCAGCCGCCCCAGCAATGGCAGGCGCAGCAGCATCGCATCGAAGCGATAGCGGAAGCTTTCGACCTTCAGCGCCCGCCAGAAGCCGAAGCCAGCCACCCCCAGCAGGATCGCCAGCAGCCACCAATAGCCCGCCAGAAAGGCGGAAATCCCCATCACCATGCGGGTGAGCAGCGGCAGTTGCTGGCCCACCGTATCGAACTGCTCCACCACCTTGGGCACGACGAAGATCATCAGCGCCGCGACCACGCACACCGCAAAGGCGGCAAGCACGGAAGGATAGGCTATGGCGGTCAGCACCTTCGACCGGATCACCGCCTGCCGCTCCATGAGGTCGGACAGGCGCTCCATGATCGTGGGCAGGCTGCCGGAACTCTCGCCCGCTGAAATCATCGCGCGGTAGAGCGGCGGAAAGCTCCTCGGCTCGGCGCCCAGGGCGTCGGCCAACCGCCGCCCCTCCAGCACGCCCGAATGCACCTTGCCGACAATCGCCTGCACATGCGCCTGCTCGCTCTGCCGCCCGATGGTGCGGAGCGATTCCTCCAGCGGACTGACCTGGATCAGCGTCGACAACTGCCGGGTGAACAGCGTCAGTTCCTTGGCCGAAAGGCGCGGCGCGCCGAACGACAGCCCTGCCCGCCTGCGCGCCTTTTCCACCGCGCCCGGCTCGATCCGCACGATGAACAGCTTGCGCGAGTCCAGCTTCGCCCGCGCATCCTCGACCGTTTCAGCCTTGATCGCGCCCTTGCGCTCGCGCCCGGCGGGGTCGATGGCGATATAGTCGAACTCAGCCATCGGTGATGGTTTCCACCTCGCCCGCGTCGCGCCGCGACACGCGGATCGCTTCTTCCGCCGTCGTCTGGCCGTCGCGCACCAGCGCACGCGCCGCCGAACCCAGATTGGGCGCGTTCAGGAAAGCATGGCGCGCGATCAGCGATTCATCGCCGCCGTCATTGATCAGCCGCCGGATCGTATCGTCCACCCGGATCGCCTCGAACACGCCGATGCGGCCCTTGTAGCCGGTGCCGTTGCATGACTCGCATCCCCGCGCCCGATAGATGATCGTGCCCGGATCGAAGCCCAGCAAGGCGCTGGCCGACTTGTCCGCCTGCACCGGCTCCCGGCAATGCTGGCAGAGCCGCCGCACCAGCCGCTGCGCGATCACGGCGCGCAGGGTGGAGGCGAGCAGGAACGGTTCCACCCGCATGTCGCGCATCCGCGTGATCGCACCCACCGCGTCATTGGTGTGGACGGTGGACAGCACCAGATGCCCCGTCAGGGATGCCTGCACGGCGATTTCGGCAGTCTCCCGGTCACGGATTTCGCCCACCATCACCACATCGGGGTCCTGACGCAGGATGGCGCGCAGGCCGGCCGCGAAGGTCAGGCCCACCTTCGCATTCACCTGCGTCTGGCCGACGCCCTCGATCGCATATTCGACCGGGTCCTCGACCGTCAGGATGTTGCGCGTGCCGTCGTTGAGCTGCCTGAGGCCCGCATAGAGCGTCGTCGTCTTGCCCGACCCCGTCGGCCCGGTGACGAGGATGATGCCATTGGGTTCCTGCAACCCCTCCCGGAAAATCCGGTCCGCCGCCCCGGCCATGCCCAGCAGGTCGAGGTTCATGCCCGCATTCTCCTTGTCGAGAATACGCAGCACCACCCGCTCTCCCGCCCGACTCGGCAGGGTGGAAACGCGCACGTCGAGCAGTTTCCCGCCCAGCGTCAGCCCGATCCGCCCGTCCTGCGGCACGCGCCGCTCGGCTATGTCGAGGCGGGCCATCACCTTGATGCGGCTGACGACGACCGGCGCGACATGGGGCGGCATGCGCAGCGTCTCCCGCAGCACGCCGTCGACGCGCATCCGCACAATCAGCCCGGTCTCATAGGGTTCGATATGGATGTCCGACACGCCCTGCCGCGCCGCTTCGGCAATGATGCCGTTGATGAGGCGGATGGCGGGTGCGTCATCGGCGCTGTCGAGCAGATCGTCGGCGGTCGGAATGTCGGCGGCGAGGATGTCCAGCTCGTCCGCCCCGACATCGAGCGATCCCGCCATGGCGGCGGCGCTGCCCTCCATCGCATAATGATCCGACAGATGCCGGTCGAACTGCGCGGCGTCGACGAAACGCACGTCGAAGCTGCGCGCCAGATGCCGCCGCACCTCCAGCAGGACGCGCGGATCGCTGCCTTCGCGCACGGCGATGGTCAGCCGCTCTCCATCCGGCGGCAGCATGACCACGCCGTGCTTTCGCGCGAAGACATAGGGTATGTCGACGGCGCGCGGCGCGATATGCGGGGGGATATCGCCAGAAGCAGAAGCGGCTTCCTGCACCCTAACCTCCGTTCGGGCTGAGCTTGTCGAAGCCCAGTCCTTTCCTGAAAGGAAGAAAAGCGAAGGGCTTCGACAAGCTCAGCCCGAACGGAGAGGAAGCCCGCTTCCCGATCATTTCCGTTGCTCGCTTTCCGGGATGTCCATGGGCCGCACCACGCCGCTGGAGTGGCGGGCGGTCGGTTCGATGATCTCGGCGGGCGGCTGCACCACGGCGTCGCCCGGCTGCGGCGCGGCGGCGGGGGGCGTCGCGCCCATATAGTCGCGCACCAGCTCGTCTATGCCCGGTTCCTGTTCCGGGTTGCGCTGCAACTGCATGCCGCGGATATAGCCGTAGCGCTGCTGCGTCAGCTTCTGCGCATCTTCCTTCGACCGCAATATGGTGGGGCGGATGAAGACCATGAGGTTGGTCTTGGTCCGGCTCTTGCTGCGCGACTTGAACAATTCGCCGATGCCGGGAATGTCGGACAGCAGCGGAATGCGCTCTATCGTCTTGCGCTCATTGTCGTCCAGCAGGCCGCCCAGCGCCAATATCTCGCCATCGTCGACCGTCACGGTCGTCTCGATCTCACGCTTGTTGATGATGAGGTCGCTGTTGTTGTTCGACACTGGCCCGGCGACGCTGGACACTTCCTGCTTGAGGAACAGCTTGATCGCGCCGCCAGTGTTGATCTGCGGCTTCACCTCCAGCTTGATGCCGACATCCTGACGCTGGACGGTGCGGAACTGGTTGTCGAAATTCTGGCTCAGCGCCTCGCCCGTGGTCACCGGCACCTGCTGGCCGACCAGTATCGACGCCTTCTGATTGTCCAGCGTCATCACCGAGGGCGTGGAGAGGATGTTGCTGTCGGTATCGGATTTGACGGCATTGATGATCGCGCCGAAAATCCCGTTCCTGCCCAGCGAGGTCGCCACGCCGCCGAAGCCGCCGGTCGCGTTCATCAGGCTGTCGACCGCCGCCTGTTGCAGCGTATTGGCAAGGTCGCCATTTTCCCGCGTCCTCGTCTCCGTTCGGGTGCCATCCGGCGCCACGACGGTCGTCGTCGTCTCGCCCAGCCGATCGGCGGCGATCGCGCCTGCCAAAGTCAAGATATTGGGCGAAGCATTGGAATAATTGGTCGCGGCAAAACCGGTCTTGGTGCTGCCGATCAGGAATTGCACGCCCAGCTTCTTGGCGGCGGCGTCGCTGATCTCGACGATGATCGCCTCCACCAGCACCTGTTCGCGCCGCGTGTCGATCTGGCGGATCGTCTCGCCCAGCATCCGCTGCACGTCGCTGTTGGCCGCGACGATGATCGCATTGGCGCCCTCATAGCGGGTGACGATGGCGGGCCCGCGCGACGAAATCCCGCTGCCGCCCGAACCGCCCGGCCCCGCCACCACGGTTGAAGCGGCGGCTGGGACGGCGGAGGGCGCGGTTCCCGCCGCAGGGGTGGAGGCGGTCACGGACGAAGCGGTCGCCTGCCCCACCAGTTGCTGCAACACCGGCAGCAGCTTTTCGGCATCGGCATGTTCCAGCCAGTAGACGCGGATCTCGGTCCCGCTCGCGGCCTGCCGGTCGAGGTCGCGCGCCATCTGCGCCAGCCGCGCCACCGTCCCGGCATCGCCACGGATCGCGACGGCATTGCTGCTGTCGATGGGCACGATGGTCGCGGGCTTCGCCGCCCCTTCCCCGCCCGTCGTCACCAGCGCCTGCAGGGACGTCGCGATCTCCCGCGCCCCGGCATTTTTCAGCACGACCGTGGTGGTCGAGGCCGTATCCCGGTCGATCCGCGCGATCACCTGCCGGATGCGCCCGATATTGTCGGCATAGTCCGCCACGACCACGCTGTTCCCGGCCCGGTTCGCCGTCACGGAGCCATCCTTGCTGACCAGCGGCCGCAGCGTTTCCAGCGCGCTCGCCGCGTCGATGGAACGCAGGCGGAAAACCTCCGTCACGAACTGGTTGCGATTGGCCGCGCGGCCCACGGCGCTGGGCTGGCCCGCCGCACCGTCCGCCGGCTGGATGCGATAGGCGCCGCCGGGCGCCGGCACCGCCACCAGCCCGTTCGCCCGCAGCGTCGACAGGAAAATCTCGAAATATTCGGATCGCGACAGCGGCCGGTCGGTCACGACCGACACCTTCCCCGCCACGCGATTGTCGATGATGAAGGTCCGCCCGGTCACCCGCGCCGCATCCTGGATGAAGGCGCGGATGTCGGCGTCGCGCACGTTCAGCGTCTGCTGCGCCATGACCGGCGATGCGATGGGAGCCGCCAGCGCGAGGGCCATGGCGGCGGAAAGAAGCAGTTTTCTGGTCATTGGCCTTGCAGTGTCAGGTTGACGGAGGACATGGCCGCGCCGCGCTCCACCGTCAGGGAAATGCGGGCGCCGGGCATGATCCTGCCCTGCAGCGCCTGAAGATCGCTCACCGATCCGATGGGCTGGCCGTCGACCTGGGTGACGATGTCGCCGGGCTGGAAGCCGGCCTGTTGGAAGCCGGGCCCCTTGGCCGTCAGGATGAGGCCGGTCACGCGCCCATTCTGCATCCGGGGGGTGTAGCCGACGTCGCGTTTCAGCATGTCGGCGGTCGGATTGTCCGTTCCCGTCACCGGCGAAGGCGGCGAACCTGCGGGCGTTCCGCCATCCGGCATGGCCGTCGGCGCGGGCTGCGACTGGTCGAGAAACACCTGCTCCTCCGCCCCGCCGCGGTCGATGGTGATATGGTCGAAGGCGACCGCCTTCAACACCACGCCGGGCATGATCTCCTCACCCACGGCAAAGCTGTTCTGCACCCCATCCGGCCCCGCCACGATCGCGGAGCCCAGTCCGGACCCTTCGTTCAGGCGGATGCCGTAAACGGTCAGCGCCAGGGAGGTCACGACGCCGCCGCCCGCCTGTTGCGGACCGCCGCGATAAAAGGGATCGAAGCTGGAAAACAGCGCCTGCCGTTCCGCGACGGAAAGGAAGCGGGCCTGCCTCCCTTCCCAGGGGCCGAAACTGCCGACGGGCGTCAGCACCGTCCAGACGAGCGCCGCGCATTGCAGCGCCAGCAGGCCCAGCAACAGCTTCTCGACCGCCGACAACCAGTCGATCGGCCGCAACCGTCCGCCCATGTTCCGGATATTCTCGCTGAAAGCCACACGCATGCGCGTCGTTCATCCCCCTTGATATCGGCGCCTGCTAGAAAATTGGTTTTACTACCGGATGACACTATTGTGACGCTTTGATGACAATCGCAACGGCCGAAGCGACGGCGCTTGCATTTCGCGCGGCCAGCGATAGCAAAAGGCCGGATTTCCGCTTCCTGGACCCTGCCGATGGCCGATAGCCTCCCTCCCGCCGCGCCCGACGCCGATCCTGCCTGGATCGCATCCCACCCCCGCATCCAGCGCGTGCCCAGCCGCGACCTGGTCCTGTTCATCCAGCGCCATTTCCTGTCGGCGGAGGAATGTGCCGGCCTGATCGAACGGATCGACGCCCACCGCCGCCCCTCCACCATCGCGGACGCGAATGGCGACGGATATTTCCGCACCAGCGAGACATGCGACCTGGACGCTTCCGACCCGCTTGTGGCGAGGATCGACGCGAAGCTTGCCGCCTTCGCCGGCATCGATCCCGCCCATGGCGAACCCATTCAGGGGCAGCGCTATTCCGTCGGTCAGGAATTCAAGGCGCATACCGACTATTTCGAACCCAAGGGCCCCGATTTCGAACGCTTCTGCGCGGTTTCCGGGAACCGCACATGGACGCTGATGGTCTATCTGAACGAACCGGCGGCGGGCGGCGCGACCCGCTTCGTCAAGATCGGCAAGACGGTACAGCCCGAAACCGGCAAGCTGCTGGCGTGGAACAACCGGCTGGGTCCGGGGGCCTATAATCCCGCCAGCATCCACCACGGCATGAAAGTACGCAGCGGCGTCAAGCATGTGATCACCAAATGGTATCGCGAACGGCCCTGGGGGTGATCGGGGGTGGGTCGCGAATGACCATTGGCAGCCCATCAAGCGCGACATGCTTCATGGAGGGGGGGCGCTCAGACCATCCGCTCTCCATCCCTCGCCGCAAATACCCTCACCGCCAGAAGCGAGGGGCCTCCAGCAAATCCTCATGGGCGCGGGCCGCGGCGCCCAATAATTTCCGTTTCCGCTTCGGGCGCAGCCTGGCTTCCTCTCCCCCCAGCCCATAATGCGCCAGCAACCCCGGCGCGGCGACCAGATCATTCAATGCGCCCAGTTCCGACTGCACCTGTTCCAGCGCGGCGATGAATTTGCCCCGCCGCCGCCGCGCCTTCCTGCCCTCGAACAGTCCGGCGAAGAATTCGGAGGCGTAGCGCAGTTTCTTGGCATCCTTGCGCACCTCGTGGCGCGCTTCGTCGCTCAATCCGGCAAGCCCCCTGCCCTCCTTCGCGATCCGCCTGCGCAGCCGCCGCAAGCGCCGTGCGGCAAAGTCCGCCGCCGGCTCGTCCCGCATCGCCAGCGCCTTGCCCCGGCCAAGCCCCGCGCCCAGGGTCAGCCATTCGACAAGATCGATCAGCAGCATCCGAACCCGGGCCGAGCGCAGCCATTCCTGCACGCGGCCATGCACCTCGCCCCGAACCGCATCCCATCGCTCGCGCAGTTCCTCCGTCTCGATCCGTTCGGCCAGCACATCCAGATTGCGCGCCTCGCCCAGCATGGCCGCCAGCCATTTGAGCTCGCCCTGGAAGCGCTCCACATCCGCAGGAGCCAGCATGGGCCTGAACAGCGAAAGGGCCGAGCGTAACCGGCGGATCGCCACCCGTGCCTGGTGCAGCGCCCCTGGATCATAATGATCCAGCAGCAGCGCCTCGTTCAGCCGATAGTGCCGCAGGCAGCTTCCCGCGATCCGCGACAATGCCTCCTCCGTCCGCATCGACGGGTCGAGCGCCACCGGTTCCGCCTTGACGAAGGCGGCAAGCCGGTCGCGCAGCCGGTATCCTCGCTCCGCCTTCGTCAGCACGCCGGGACGGACCGGCATTTCGGCGTCGATCCGCCGCGCGAGGAGGAACAGGGCGCCCGGTGAGCCGGATTTCAGTTCCAGTTCGACTTCGCAGATCGCGGCCTGCCGGTCCCCGGCGCTCACATGCCCCCGGTCCAGCACCAGTTCGATCAGGGCATCATCCTGCCGCACGATCCATCTGCGCCGCTCGACTTCGGCATGGAAGACAGGCTGGATGCCATGCACCCCCTGCCCCAGCAGCTCGGCTATCGGCGTCCGGGCATCCAGCACCGGCGCATCGTCCGCGACCGGCATTTCCCATTCCGCCCGCGCGAACAGCCCCGCGCCGCCCTCTCCATCGGCCTTGACCGTCTGCACCCGCTGGCCGTTCGACCGGCGAATACGCAGGCTGATCCCCCGGCCCGCCAGATCCCGCTGCGCCGTGTCGAAATAGATGGACCGCAATGTCGCCACGTCGCTGTCCGCCGGGAGCCAGTCCAGTCGCCCGAAAGCATCCGCCGCATCGGGCGCCAGTTCCAGCTTCAGTTCGACTTCCCAATTCATGCGCCGCCTCCGCGCATCTGCCTGGAGTTCGAACTATCACGAACAGCCCCGTCGCGCCAATCAGCCCATTAGCAAACGCAATCCTCCCCATGCGGAGACATGAGGAGGATCAGGCAAAGACCGGCGGAGGGTCGAGAGGCGGCATCCCCATCCCCTCGACAACGGGCTTTCAGAAGGTCGTCGAGAGCGAAAAATTGAACGTCCGTCCGATGCGATACGCGTTATAGACGACCATATTGGTCCCGTTCGATTGCGTTTCCTTATAATCCTTATCCAGGATGTTACGGGCCTCGAACTTCACGTCGAACTGGCGACCCGCCACATGCACGCCCTGCCGTGCGACGAAGTCCAGATTGATCGGTGGCCGTTCATAGACATCCGGCTGGTTCTGGTTAGCCAGACCACGGCTGGTCACGCGCTTGCTGGCATAGGACAGGATCAGCGTCTGCTGCGACAGGCTTTCCTGATCTTCGATCCCAAGTTGCAGGTTTACCAGATGATCTGACTGGCCCGTCAGCGGCGCTCCATCGCGGAAGAAGTCGGTCGCGTTGCCCGACGAGGAACCGAACACCGCAACCGGATCATCGGCGCCGACCTTCAGCTTTGACTTGGTATAGGTATAATTGGCGATCGCCACCAAACGCCGCGTTGCGAAAAACGCATCGCTGCCGACGCCCGACAGATCGACATATTTCTGCAATTCGACTTCGCCGCCATACAGATTCGCCTTGGGCGCATTGGCAAAGCTGGTGATGAACTCGCCTCCCGAGATGAAGGTTTCGATCGGATTCTTGATCCGCTTGTAAAAACCCGATAGCGAGAAGCGCTGGTCTCGGGCAAAATACCATTCGAAACGCGCCTCGCCATTATAAAGCTGGCTGTCCTGAAGGTAGGGATTGCCCTGATAACGGCGGTTCGTATCCGGATCGAAGTAGAATTGATAGATCAACTCGCGGAACTGCGGCCGGGCGATGGTCTTCGATGCATTGACGCGGAACTGCATGTCAGGGCGGACCTGCCAGGTCACTGTAGCCGACGGCAGCCAATAATCGTTCTTCAGACTGGTCGCGGCAAGGCTGGCACCGGGCGTGCTGAACACCTGGATCGGCGACACCGTCTCCTTCGCTTTTTCATAGCGGACGCCGGCATCGATCGACAGTTCCGGAGTGATCTGCCAATTGAACTTGCCATAGCCCGCATGATTGCGCAGCCGCGCTCGGAAAGCCGGATTGCCCTCATTGGTTTCGATCAGGACGATGTCGAAGGTGTCGATTACGCTCGGCCGAAGCAACAGGTCCGGTCGCAGCAGCGCCACCCCTTCAGGGAAAGTGCTGGGCGCCGTGAACTGGAAGTCGCGGCGGGAGCTTGTGCGGCTGGTGTTCAGGAAGGCATAGCCCGCGGTCAGCGACAGTTCGGGCGTCGGCCGATAGCTGAGGTCGATGCCGCTCGACCACAGATCCTCGTTAAGGTCGGAATAGCTGATCGTCGCGTCGCCACCATTGCCATTGTTCAGGCGGTTCACGAAATATTGGCCCAAGGGATCGGACGCCGAATTGGTGCGGACATATTCCAGGGTCAGTTCGGCCGGAGCCTCGCGTTGTGAGTTGGCGAAGCCGCCCCGCACGTCCAGGCTCAGTTCCGGCGTCAACTTGAACTCACCGACGACCTGCGTGTCGATCAACTGCCTTTCATACCAGGCGGTATCCTGCTGCATGAAGTCGACGGCCGTTTCCTGCCGATGGCCGACGCCCAGCCGCGTATGCTTCAGCGTGTCGCGTATATAGAGGTTGGTCCAGCGGATCTTGTTGTCCCCGAATTCCAGACCAACACCCAGCAGCCCGTTGACGATGATGCGATTGTCGGTCGTCACCCGCCGGAAATCATTTTCCAGCGTTCCAAGATCAGGCGTCAGCGAGTTCTGTTGCGTCTGGTCACGCGTCACCCAACGGTTGCTGTAGCCCGCCGTCGCGATCAGGCCCAACACCGCCCCGCCCAGATCGAAGGAGGTCCCGCCGGAGATGGTCGCGCTATAGTTGGGCGCCACGTCCTGCACCCGCTGGACCAGTGCATTGTCGAAGCTGACGAGCTGGCTGGCGATCGCGCCGGTGTCGACATTGCCCGAGCTGATCCGCTCGCCGCTCCGGAAGAAGGCCTTGAGCGCCGGCGGAATGTCGCGCGAACCGTTGTCGAAGCCGGTCCAGTCGCTGCCGCTGCCATAATAGGTGTAACCCATCTGCGCGGTCGTCTCATCATTGGCGCCGATGCCACCGCTCACCGTGACGAAGCTTTCTGCCGGGATGACGCTGGTCGTGAGATTGATGACCCCACCGCCGAACTCGCCTGGGTAATTGGCCGAATAGCTCTTCTGCACCAGTGAGGACGAGACGATATTGGTCGGGAACAGGTCGAGCGGCACGACCCGCTTCAGCGGTTCGGGGCTCGGCAGGGGGGAGCCGTTCAGGAGCGCCAGCGAATAGCGGTCGCCAAGGCCGCGCACATAGACATAGCCGCTACCCACCACGCTAAGGCCGGTGACGCGGCCCAGGGCGCCGGCGATGTTGCCGTCGCCTGTCCGAGCAATATCGGCGGACGACAGGATCGACACGACGGCGGGCGCGCTCTTCTGGATATTCGCGCCGCGGCGGCCCGTGACGATGATGTCGCTGCCGGGAATGGAAATGTCGGGCACGGAACCCTGATCCGCTTCCTTTGCGGGCTGGCCCGGCACCGGGGCGGGATCGGTCGGCTGAGAACCGGCGGCCGGTGCGCTGGCGGTTTGCGCGATTGCAGCCGGTGCGACCAGCGCGGATGAAATGAGCAGCAGGCCCGCAAGCTTGAGCGGCGTCGCCATCGAATGTCCCCTAAATATTGGAATTGCGAGATCGGGGCGGGAAACGGCTCGTTTGAAAGCCGCGCCCGCCCCGTTCATGGCTGCGTCGGGCGCTTAGGTGACCGGCAGCGAAGTGCAGGCGCGGTTGGCGTTGCTGGTGGTGTCGAACGCTGCCGTGGCGGAGTTGCAGGTCCAACCCTTGTACCAATTGTCATTCGCGTCCTTGACCGCCCCGACATAGCTGGTCGTGTCGAAATAGGCGTCCAGCGTCTTGGCATCGAACGGAGTCACAGCCGTTTCGCCGGCACCATTGATGAACAGGCTGCTCAGCGAGATGGTGAAAGCGTCGTTATTGCCGTTCGAACCCGAACCGAAGGCTGTCGCGACCTGCGCCGCGGTGATGCTGCCCGTGCCGAGATATTTGGTGGCGTTGCACGCCATCACGACCGAACGGGCGGTCAGCGTCGCCGGAGTGGTGCCGCTGCCGTTCATGCGAAGGCACTCGTTGTTCGGGGAGTTGACGATGCCGTTAACGAGAGTCAGGTCCGCATTGCCGCGCAACAGGATCGAGGCCTGGTCATTGGCGTCGTTATTGGCGCTCGACTGCGCCTGGATCGCGGTGAAGTTGGCAACGATGGTCTTCTGGCGCGGCGTATCGCCTTCAAAGCCGTTGCTGTCGACCTCCATCAGCGCGTCGCCCTGACCAGGGCGCTGCACGATCAGCACATATTGGAAGAAGCCCTGCAAGCCGGTGTCGATGTCGAGGCTGTCGTCATCCGCGCCGGTGGCGATGTAGTGCTTCATCTTGACGGTGCCGCCAAAGAATTCGGCGCCGTCGTCCGAACTGTTGTGGCTCTGGATATATTCCAGCGTGGTGCCGCTGCCGATGCCTTCCGTGGTCAGCGCCTGCAATTCGGTGTTGGCGCCCAGCACATAGCCCGAATAGCGGATCTGCACATATTTCATCGTGCCGCTATTGTCGGTGTCGAGGGTACCGCCATAGATCGCCGGGTCCGCCGCGCCTTCGGTCTGGCGCTCGCAGGTGCCCGCGCCGACCGAGCCGGTGGTGCAGTCGGTGATGCGGGCACGGCCCATCAGCACGACGCCGCCCCACTGACCGATGGAATTGTCGTTCACTGCGCCGTCGATATTGCTCTTGCTGGTGAAGATGATCGGCTTGTCGGCCGTGCCGACGGCATTGATCTTGTTGCCGCGATTGACCGCGAGCCAGGACGTGCCGGTGGCACCATAGACGATAACGCCGGGTTCGATGGTGAGCGTGACGGACGGCAGCGTGCAGCCGGCGGGAATCTGGCTGTCGCTGGGTCCGCGGTCGCAACCGACATCGACGCGGCCGGGGAGCGAATAGAGCAGGCCGGCAAGCTTCGGCAGGGTGATCGACTGGTTGATGCGCGACGGCAGTTCGCAGATGCGCCATACACCGGTCGGTGTCGTGGCGGTGGTGCCCCTATCGACCAGCGGATTGGCGCCAGCCGGAAGGGTCGGACAACCGCCTGCCGGGGTCACCGTAGCCGACGGGGTCGGCGTGGGTGTCGGAGTCGGCGTGGGGGTGGGATAGTTGATGGTGATGTCACCGCCGCTGCCGGGCGAGGCGACGTCATTGGCGCCGCATGCGCTGAGCGCGGCACAGGCACAGCCCGCCATCAGGATGGTGTTGAAACGGTTATTCTTGACCATGGAGTCTCCGCCCCGGCGCTCGCCGGCTTCATAAAGGTTGCGGAGCGCAGGGGAGAAACTCGAATCGGACAACGCCCCCTGTCGCCCTGCTGGCGGCAGTTAGGCGCGACAGATGACAGGGTTGTGCCGCTTCTATGACATATCGAAGTCTTTCAAATGACAGTTTGAAGACGCATGTTTCACTTTTGCGACATCGCCCCGATCTTTGCTTTGCTTGCCATGGGATCGGGCCATCCGCAGCGCGCGGCCTGCGTAAGATTGAACGCAGCGTGATCTAGACACCTGGTGAAGGCGGAACAGCTTCCAAGCCGCAAGGACAAAGGGGCGCCGTCCCAAAAGGACGACGCCCCCGCTCCCTGCACCCAGGGTGTCCGCCTTTGCGCCTGTTCAGCGCATGGCGTAACTTGTCTGCAGACGGCCGATCGCCTTGCGAGCGATCTCCCGCGATGATCCTTCCTGCCCATCAGCCGTCACCAGCACGGCGTCAGGAGCGAAGCGCGCCGCCTGATATGCATTGCGTGCCGCCTTTGCCTTCCCCATTCCGGCATAGGCATTTCCCAAATTAATGAGTCGAGCCGGATCGTCGGGGAAATCGGACCGTAGCGCCTCCAGCCGGCGAGCAGCGACCTGATAGTCTCCCGCTGCCAGCGCCTTGGAGGCCAGCCCCTTGTCGGACACGCCCACTATGATGGTATCATCGGCAGCTGATGCCACAGCCGGGGCCATCGCCGCCAGAGCCAACCCACAAATTGCTGCGGCCTTCCTCATCCAAAACCTCCGGAAAAAACCTTCTATAATAGCTGTAAGTATTTCACTTTGATGACATGGGAGCAAGGGCTGGAGCATCCGCTGAAAAGGATTTTTATCGCCCTATATTCAACATCTTATATCTTTTTCTTTTAACTGTCATAAAAGTGTAATCGAATGAAGTCGTTCCGGACTTCATCGATTCGCGAGCAGCCGCGCGGGAGCCAGCGATCCCGCGACCAGCCGACTGGAAAAAGTGGAATTGTGAGGGAAGGTCCGGAGGGTTCTGTTGCCCGGCCCCTCCGGCGGCCGCTGAATTCCCTTCTGTTGCCCGGTGGGTTCAACCGCGTTCTTTTTGAGTAATGTCCGGCCGTGAGGCCATCAATTACGCAGCAAGAGCAAGAGCCTCGTTATCGTTGGCACTTGTGAGTTTTGAACCTTTTTACGGCGTACTCAGGCCGGGTGAAGGCATCGCTTTTCAACACACGTCGATCCTAGTTCGGCCCCGTCACGCGCCCCGGAACGACGGGGAATGTGGTGGAGCCGCCGGGTACCGCCCCCGGGTCCGCTGCGCCTATTGCACGATACGATTTATCACCATAGCCGGGCGAACCCGGCACCGGCCTATATGGAGAGGCGCGGACCGTTTATCAAGCCGCTCCCGATCCGGAGGAAAACACGCATGTGCATCATGGCAATGGCTTGGGACGCGCACCCCCGCTGGCGGCTGATCCTCATCGGCAATCGCGACGAACTGCACGCGCGCCCCGCAGCGCCGCTCGCCCGCTGGGAACAGGCGGACCATCTGATCGCAGGCCGGGACCTGCTTTCCGGCGGAACCTGGCTGGGCGTTTCCGAACAGGGGCGCGCCGCGATCGTCACCAACCTGCGCGGCTATGGCGGGCCCGATCCCGATCGCGCGTCCCGCGGCGCGTTGGTGACGGACCTTCTGAGCGGCGACGAGACGGCTCCGCTGGGGGATTTCAATCCGTTCAATCTCATCCTGATCGACCGGGACCGGGCGCTGTTCCTGACCAACCGCCCTCACCTCCTGCGCACGGAACTCACGCCTGGCCTATATGGCCTTTCCAACGGCACGCTCGATGCGCCTTGGCCGAAGACGCTCGCCCTCAAATCCGCCTTGCTCGACTGGCTGGTCGCCGGAGCCGAAGATCCTCTGGCGCTGTTCGGCGCCCTCCGCGCGGAAAGCCTGCCCCACGCCGGCATTGCCCCCGATGCGCCCTCCGACATTCCGGCGGAGGCGATGATCTCGCCCATCTTCATCCGCAATCCCGTCTATGGCACGCGATGCAGCACGATCGTCGCAGTCGACGCGCGGGGACAAGGCGTCATTTCAGAGCGCCGCTTCGACCCGGACGGCGTGCAGACCGGTGAAACCCGCTTGGCTTTCAAATGGGACGAGATGGGCGAATGAAGGGAAATCCATTCGCTGCCGCCAGTCGATGCTTGCCCCCTGCCTTCGCGGAAGCACATGCGCTTGGGGTCGACACTCCCTGTCCGGCTTCCCGCCCAAATCGCCGCCGCTGCGGAAATGCGGCCCTTCCCCAAGCTTCGATCCCGCGCTAAAGCCGCTGCATGATCCTCGTCATCGACAATTATGACAGCTTCACCTGGAACCTCGTCCATTATCTCATGGAATTGGGAGCGCAGGTGGAGGTTGTCCGCAACGACGCCATTTCCGCCGGCCAGGCCCTTTCCACCGGCGCGCAGGCATTTCTGCTGTCGCCCGGTCCGTGCACGCCCAATGAAGCGGGCGTCAGCCTCGATCTCGTGGCCGCCTGCGCCGATGCGGGTGCGCCGCTGCTGGGTGTGTGCCTGGGCCATCAGTCGATCGGCCAGCATTTCGGCGGCAAGGTGGTGCGCGGCGGCCTGATGCACGGCAAGACCTCTCCCGTCACCCATGACGGCACGGGTCTGTTTCAGGGGCTGCCTTCGCCCTTCACGGCCACCCGCTACCATTCGCTGATCGTCGAGGAGATTCCCGAAACGCTGATCGTCAACGCCACCAGCGAGGACGGCTCGGTCATGGGTTTCCGGCATCGCGACCTGCCGATCCATTCGGTCCAGTTCCACCCGGAAAGCATCGCCACCGAACATGGTCATGACATGCTGGCGAACTTCATGCGGATCGCCGGCATTCCGGTTCGCGAACGCGCGGCGGCCTGAAGCGGCCTCACCTTAGGCCAAGTTCGGAATTTGGGGGGAATGGCCAATTCAGGACCTTCCTTCTCCCTTGAGGGGGAAGGACAGGAAGCCTTGGCGATGAAGGAGCCTGGGCGGAGTTTGATGAGGGGGAGCGGGCCTGTGGCCCGCGCGATCCCCTGGATCGCAACCCCCTCACCCAGCTACGACTAAGCAGCAAGCTGCCAAGTCTGCGCAGCCCTCTCCCTCAAGGGAGAGGGATAAGGGGGTGTCCGATTACCCCCCAAATCAGCCAGTCCGGCAAATCACGCGAAGGCGGGACCGCGGCGGCAAACCCGCAAATCTCGCCGCCTGCGACCGCATCGCCTAGCGCACCATATTGCGCTGCCATAACGACTTTCGCGCTTCCCCATCTCGACTCCGGCTCCTTCCCATGATTAAGGCAGCGTCGATGACCCACCTGCCCGATCCCGCCACCCCACTCGACGCGCAACAGGCCGCAAAGGCTTTCGACCTGCTGTTCGACGCCAACCTGCCGGAAGAGGAGATCGCGGGCTTTCTCATCGCTATGGCCCGGCGTGGCGAGACGGCAACGGAAATCGCCGCCGCCGCCCGCGCCATGCGCCACCGCATGATCCCAGTCACGGCGTCGGCGGGCACGATCGATGTCTGCGGCACGGGCGGCGATGGCCATCATACCCTCAACGTTTCGACCGCCGTGTCGCTGGTGGTTGCGTCGGCGGGCGTGCCCGTGGCCAAGCATGGCAACCGCGCCGCTTCCTCCAAGGCCGGCGCAGCCGATACGCTGGAAGCGCTCGGCCTGGACCTGGACCGCGCCGCCACGACAGCCGAAGCGACGCTGGCCGATCTTGGCATCTGTTTCCTTTTTGCGCAGAATTATCATCCCGCGCTCAAACGGCTTGGCCCCATCCGCAGGGCGATCGGGGAACGCACCATCTTCAACCTGATGGGGCCGCTCGCCAATCCGGCCGGGGTGCGCCGTCAACTGGTCGGCATAGCGCGTCCGGACTATGTCCCCGTCTATGCGGAGGCGCTTGCGGAACTGGGCGTCGATCATGCGATGATCGTTTCAGGCGACGAAGGGCTTGACGAACTGTCGCTGGCCGGCGGCAATGCTCTGGCGGAGGTGAAAGGCGGCAGGCTGGTTGCGACGCGCCGCCTGACCGCTGCCGAACTCGGCCTGTCCACCCATCCGGTCGAGGCGATCAGGGGGGGCGACCCCGCCTATAACGCCGCCGCCCTGCGCGCCCTGTTGCAAGGCGAAGCGGGGCCTTATCGTGACGCGGTGCTGCTGAACGCCGCCGCCGCCCTTGTCGTGGCCGACGCCGTGTCCGATTTCCGCGAAGGCGTGGAGGAAGCCGCCGAAACCATCGACCGCGGCCTTGCCAACGCGCTGCTCAATTGCTGGATAGCCTATAAATGACGAACAAGCTGATCGAAATCTGCGATGTAAAGCGGGAGGAAGTCGCCCGGCGCAAGGCCGCCACGCCCATCTCCTCGCTTCACGCCCGCGCCGCCGAACAGACGCCTCCGCGCGGCTTCCGCAAGGCGCTGGACGGTGCCGCCCGCTCCGGATTCGGCCTGATCGCGGAGATCAAGAAGGCCAGCCCGTCCAAGGGCCTGATCCGCCCCGATTTCGATCCGCCCGCCCATGCCCGCGCCTATGCGGCGGGTGGCGCGGCCTGCCTGTCGGTGCTGACCGACGAACCTTATTTCCAGGGGCATGACGATTATCTGGTCGCGGCCCGATCGGCCTGCGCCCTGCCGGTGCTGCGCAAGGATTTCATGGTCGATCCCTGGCAGGTGCTGGAAAGCCGATCGCTCGGCGCCGACGCGATCCTGATCATCGCCGCCGCGCTGGACGACAATCAGATGGCGGAGATAGAGGACGCCGCCCTTGGCCTGGGCATGGATGCGCTGGTTGAAGTGCATGATGCGCAGGAACTGGAGCGCGCGATGAAGCTCCGCTCGCGCCTGATCGGCGTCAATAATCGCGACTTGCGCGACTTCACGGTCGATTTCGCCCGCACCTACGAACTGGTCGGACAGGCTCCGGAAGGATGCACCTTCGTTGCGGAAAGCGGCATCGGCAGCCATGACGACCTGATCGCCATGTCGGACCATGGCGTGCGCTGCTTTCTGGTGGGGGAAACCCTGATGAGGCAGGCGGATGTCGAAACCGCCACGCGCAGGCTGCTGACGGGGCGATGAGCAAGCTCACCCATCTGGACGAGGAGGGGTCGGCCCATATGGTCGATGTTTCCGCCAAGGCGACGACCGCGCGCAAGGCTGTCGCGAGCGGCCGCATCAGCATGAGTCCCGATGCAGCAGCAGCGATCGAGCAGGGATTGGTGAAGAAGGGCGACGTGCTGGCCGTGGCCCGCGTGGCGGGCATCATGGCGGCCAAGCGGACCGCCGACCTCATCCCGCTCTGCCACCCGATTCCGCTCAGTTCGGTCAGCATCGACCTCGATCTCGACGGCAGCGGCGTGACCGTGACGGCGACCGCGAAGACCGCCGGTCAGACCGGCGTCGAGATGGAGGCGCTGACCGCCGCGTCGGTCGCGTTGCTGACGGTCTATGACATGGCCAAGGCGCTGGACAAGGGCATGATCATCAGCGACGTGCGCCTGCTGGCCAAGAGCGGCGGCAAGTCCGGCGACTGGACGGCTGGGGACGGGCCGGCATCATGAGCCTGCTTCCGGTCGCGGAGGCGCAGAGCCGCCTGATGGCGCTGGCAAGGCCGCTGCCGACGGAGCATATGCCCATTCCCGCCTGCGCCGGACGATGGCTGAAGGAAGATGTCGTTGCGCTGCGTGATCAGCCCTGGGCCGATCTTTCCGCCATGGACGGCTATGCCGTGCGCGCCGCCGAATGGCCCGGGCCATGGCAGGTCGCCGCCGAAAGCGCGGCGGGCGGCCCGCCGCCTCCGCCCCTAGAACCCGGCCAGGCCTGCCGCATCTTCACCGGCGCGCCCTTGCCGCAGGGCGCCGACAGCATCCTGATTCAGGAAAATGCCGCGCGGGAGGGGGACATGCTGCGCGGGCTGGAGGAGGCGCTGACGAAGGGGCGTCATGTGCGTCCGGCCGGTTCCGACTTCCGCAAGGACGGCCTTTTGCTGAAGGCCGGCAGCGCATTGGGGGCGGCGCAGATCGCGCTCGCCGTGCTGGCCGGGCATGGGACGCTGCCCGTATCGCGCCGGGCGCGGGTCGCCCTGCTCTCGACCGGCAACGAACTCGTGCCCCCCGGTGCGCCGACGCAGCCCGGCCAGCTTCCCTCCTCCAACGCGCCCATGCTGGCCGCCCTGCTCGCCGGCCTTTCCTGCGATGTCATCGATCTGGGGATCGTGCCGGACGATCTCCCCGGCATGGTCAAGGCCTTTGCCCGCGCCAGCCAGGCGGACATCATCGTTTCGACCGGCGGCGCATCGGTGGGCGATCACGACATCGTCCGCCCGGCTTTCGTCCAGGCCGGGGGTTCGCTCGATTTCTGGAAGATCCGCATGCGTCCGGGCAAGCCGTTGATGGCGGGGACATTGGGTTCCGCCGTCTTCCTGGGCCTGCCGGGCAATCCGGTATCGGCCTTCGTGACGGCGACGCTGTTCCTGTTGCCGCTGGTCCGCAACATGATGGGCGCGGCATCGCCCCTGCCCCGCACCGCGCCGGCGACGCTCGCCGCGCCGCTGCCCGCCACGGGGGAACGCGACGATTACCTCCGCGCGTTCCGCACGGAAGCGGGCATCGTTTCCGTGACATCGCAGGACAGCGCCGCCACCGCGGCCATGGCGATGGCCGACTGCCTCATCCTGCGCCCCGCCGGCTCTGCTCCGGCTGCCGCCGGCGATCCCGTCACGGTCCTTCCCCTCGCATAAGGAAAGGGGCCGCCGCGCGACCCCTTCCAGTGCAGTCCTGACGGATGGCGGCGATGTCAGCCCTGCTGGACCGCCGCCGTTCCTTCAACGCTGCTGCTTGCCGGGCGACTTGTCCTGACGGCGTTCATCGCCCATCTGGCCCTGCCGGTCTTCCTGCTGCTGCTGGCGTCCACCCTGGCTGGAGCGGTCGCCGCCCTGCTGGTCGCGACGTTGACCGCCGCCCTGGTTGTTCTGGTTGGCCATCTTTCTCTCCTATTCACCTTCTTCGTGGAAGGCAGGCGTTAAACGGCCTGGGGCCTCCCGCGTTCCAGCAAAAGCGCCCAACGGTTAGGCGCTTGACTTGCCCCGTTCCGTTTCCTATGCGTTCTCCATCCGTTCCAAGGAGGGCAAGGCGAGATGTTGACACCCAAGCAACAGGAATTGCTGAGCTTCATTCAGACCCGGCTGGAGGAGGGAGGCGTATCCCCCTCTTTCGAGGAGATGAAGGAAGCGCTGGACCTGCGGTCCAAATCCGGCATCCACCGCCTGATCAATGCGTTGGAGGAACGCGGCTTCATCCGCCGCCTGCCCAATCGCGCCCGCGCACTGGAAGTGCTCAAGCTGCCCGATGCCATGCATCGCGCTCCCAAGGTCGTCGTGCCTGCCAAGCCGCCGCTGACGCCCGGTCCGGTAGCCAGCAGACCCCCGGTCGCCGCCAACGACATATTGGAGATTCCGCTGCACGGCCGGATCGCGGCGGGCGTGCCGATCGAGGCGCTGGAGGGGCAGAACATGCTTTCCGTTCCCGCCGCGCTGCTGGGCACCGGGGATCATTATGCGCTGGAAGTGGCAGGGGATTCAATGGTCGAAGCGGGCATTCTGGACGGCGATTTCGCGCTTATCCAGCGCACCGACGTCGCGCGCGAGGGGCAGATCGTGGTCGCCCTGATCGACGAAAATGAAGCGACGCTGAAATATTTCCGGCGTGAGGGTCCGAAGGTCAGGCTCGATCCCGCCAACAGCGCCTATGAACCGCAGATCTACGACCCTCGGCAGGTTCGCATCCAGGGCAAGCTGGCCGGGTTGCTGCGCCGCTATAACTGATGCTTCCTGTATTCGCGCGGCCGGCTGGAAGGCCGCGCGACCCAGGGGTGCTCGTCATGCCACGCCTTCGCGCTGCGCATGGTGCCATGGTCCAGATCGATGGTCAGGCCACCCGTCCTGGCGAGGAAGCGTCGATCCACCTTCAGCCAGCGTGGGCGACAGGCGCCCGGCAGGCGGCGGTCGCTGACGACGATGTCTGAATAGGCGCAATCCCGCGCCAGTATCGCATTATCGATCCTCACGCTGCTTCGCGTCAGCAACAGGTTCCAGTTTCGGCCCCCTCCCTTCAGGCGAACGGCGCATAGATCGGGAGAACAGCGGGCCTGGGGCAGCGCCGTCAATGCCTGCAAGGTACCGTCATAACCCGCGCTTTCCGCTATGACGTCGCGCGCATAGCCGCCGGCTCGCGCCCGCAGCATCGCCATGCCGCCATCGGCAGTGCGCACCGCGACATGCCGGCCGTCCCCGCTTATCAATATGGCGGGCATCGGGCTGGTCAGCACCATCATGACGCCGGTGGTCACGGGCATCAGACCCGCCCAGCGCCACCGGCTTCGCCATAGCAGGCACCACAGCATGCCCAGCAGCATCAGGCCGAACACCACGCCCGACTGGGCGGGCGCCAGTACCACCGCCCAAGGGCTGGACGCCACGCCATGGGCAATCAGCAACAGCAGGTCGATCGATCGCGCGGCAAGCCACCAGAAGGGCGCACCCCACCCGCCTAGGTCCAGCAGCAAGGCCGTCGCCTCCAGCGGCATGACCACCAGGGTCGTAAGCGGTATGGCCACCAGATTGGCCATCGACCCCAACATGCCCGCCTTGTGGAAATGGAACAGCGCGATCGGCGCCAGCACCAGCTCCACGACCAGGCCGGTCGCCAGCATGCCCGCAAGATTGCGTCCGATCCGGCGCCCCACCCCTTCGTCACGCGGCGCGAGAAAGGCGCGGAAGGCGGGATGCTCGCCCAGCGACACCAGGGCTATCACGGCCGCGAAGCTCATCTGGAAGCTCGGCCCCACCAGTGCTTCTGGCCAGAGGATCAGCACCACCAGCGCCCCCGCCGCCACGAGCCTGAGCGTGATTGCGTCCCGTCCCATCGCCAGTCCGCCCAGCACAAGCAGGGCAGCGACGCAGGATCGCACGGTCGGCACCTCTGCGCCAGTCAGAAGCGTATAGCCGATGCCCGCCAGAGCGCCGCCGCCCGCGGCCAGCAGCATCAGCGGCCAGTCGAGAGCCGCCCGGCGGCTGAGCGCCATCATCCGCATCAACAGGAAGATCACCGCAGCGATCAGGGCCGTGACATGCAGACCGCTGATCGACAGCAGATGCGCAAGGCCGCTCCGCCGCATCGCCTCCGCATCTGCCTGCGCGATCGCGCCCTGATCGCCGGTGGCCAGGGCAGCGGCGATGCCGGCGCCCTGTCCCGGAACGCGCTCCAGGATATGCTCGAACAGACGCGCCCTCAACCGGGGGCCGGCCGTGGCCGGCCGCAGGACCGTAACCGGCGGCAGCACACGCCCGGTCGCGCCGACGCCCTCGAAATAGGCGCGGCGCGCAAAATCATAGCCGCCCGGCAGGCTGGGCGGCGCAGGCGGCATCAGCCTTGTGCGGAAGGCTATGATGGCTCCCTCTCCGACCCCCGGCGGCATCGACGCATCGTCAAGATTGACGCGCACCAGGGGCGGCAGGGCAGGCACGCCGACAGGCCGGACCAGCACGCGACTCATGTGCTGCGCGGGCAGCCTTTCGACCGACCGGACCTCCCCCTTCAGCGAGATGAAGGCCGGGCGGTCGAGGGGCGGCGATCCGACGATCGTCGCTTTCCCCCAGACCAGCAGGCACCCCGCACAGGCAAGAATGCCACCGACGACGATCGCCTGACGCACCCGGCCACCGGGCGGCAAAAGCAGCGCGGCGCAGGCAACCGCAAGCGTCACGCAGCAAAAGGCCAGCCATTCCAGTCGATTAGGCAGAAGGAACCAGGCCGCGATTCCCGCAGCCAGGGCGACTGGAACCCATAGCGGCAACCGTTCGCGCTCCTCCTCCAGCCACAGCTCCACGCCGCGCCAAATCCGCGCCGCTTTCCCCCGGGCCGAACTGACAACGGAGGTTTGTCGTGGCTCGAAAGCCATGCTAGGGGGCGTCGCGATCATGGATGGGTCGGGTGGTATCCGGGCGAATGGCAGGGAATGAAACGGTGAGTGCTACAGGTTCGAACAAGCAGGTAGTAACCCGTTTTGCGCCGTCGCCTACCGGTTTTCTTCACATCGGCGGCGCGCGCACCGCGCTATTCAACTGGCTGTTCGCACGTCATCACGGCGGCAAGTTCCTGCTGCGGATCGAGGACACAGACCGGGCCCGCTCCACCGAGGAAGCGGTCGCCGCCATCTTCGACGGGCTGGAATGGCTGGGGCTGGGCGGCGACGAACCGGCGGTCTTCCAGTTCGAGCGCACGCCACGCCATGCCGAAGTGGCGAACCAGATGCTCGCCTCCGGCCATGCCTATCGCTGCTATGCGACGCCCGAGGAACTGGCGGAACTGCGCGAGCGGCAGCGCGCCGCCAAGCAGCCGATGCGCTATGACGGACGGTGGCGGGACCGCGATCCCTCCGAAGCCCCGGAAGGCGCGCCCTTCGTCATCCGCCTGAAAGCGCCGCGCGAAGGTGAGACGGTGATCGAGGACGCCGTGCAGGGCCGCGTCGTCGTCCAGAATGCGGAGCTGGACGACATGATCCTGCTGCGTTCGGACGGCACGCCCACCTATATGCTGGCGGTGGTGGTCGACGACCATGACATGGGCGTCACCCATGTCATTCGCGGCGACGACCATCTCAACAATGCGTTCCGCCAGCTAGGCATCATAAAGGCGATGAATTGGGAAGAGCCCATCTACGCCCATATCCCGCTGATCCACGGAGCCGACGGCGCGAAGCTGTCCAAGCGGCACGGCGCGCTTGGCGTCGATGCCTATCGCGACGAGTTGGGCATGCTGCCCGAAGCGGTGTTCAACTATCTGCTGCGACTCGGCTGGGGCCATGGCGATGAGGAGATCATTTCCCGCGAGCGTGCGGTGGAACTCTTTGATATTTCAGGTGTCGGCCGCTCGCCCTCTCGCTTCGACATCAAGAAGCTGGAGAATCTGAACGGCCATTATCTGCGGGAGGCGGATGACGCGCGCCTTGCCGCGCTGGTCGCGCCAAGGGTTGCGGCAAGGTTGAACATCGACCTGCCGGAGGATGGCGAGAAACGGCTTGCCGAGGCCATGCCGTCGCTCAAGCCGCGCGCCAGGACGCTTAACGAAATTGCGGAGGGCGCCGAATTCTTGTTCAAAAATTGCCCGCTCGATTTTGACGAGAAGGCGCTTGCTCTGCTAGACGATTCCGCACGCGCGCTGCTGGGACAGACAGCCGACGCTCTTGCACCCGTCCAGTCCTGGACGGTCGAAGCGATCGAAGAAGCCATTCGCCGCGTGGCAGAGGATGCCGGCCTCGGGCTTGGAAAGGTCGCGCAGCCTTTGCGCGCGGCGCTGACCGGTCGCACGGTTTCGCCGGGAATTTTCGACGTCCTTTTCCTTCTGGGGAAGACGGAGAGCTTGGAACGATTGGCCGCTGTGAGGCACGCATCGGCCAATTGAAGTATCAGGAGAATACCATGTCGGATAACAATGCCACTTTGAGCGTCGACGGCAACGCGAAAGACTATGCCATTCTGAACGGCACGGTCGGACCGCAGGTCATCGACGTTCGCAAGCTCTACGCCAACACCGGCATGTTTACCTACGACCCCGGCTTCACCTCGACCGCGAGCTGCGATTCGGGCCTGACCTATATCGACGGCGACGCCGGTGTGCTGCTGCATCGCGGCTATCCGATCGACCAGCTTGCCGAACAGTCGAGCTTCATGGAAGTGTCCTACCTCCTCCTCAACGGCGAACTGCCCTCGAAGAAGGAACTGGAGGATTTCACGCGCACCATCACGCGCCACACCATGGTGCATGAGCAGCTCACCACCTTCTACCGCGGTTTCCGCCGCGATGCCCACCCGATGGCGATCATGTGCGGCGTGGTCGGTGCGCTCTCGGCCTTCTATCACGACTCCACCGACATCAACGATCCGGAACAGCGCAAGATCGCCAGCCACCGCCTGATCGCCAAGATGCCGACGATCGCGGCGATGGCGTATAAATATTCGGTGGGCCAGCCCTTCGTCTATCCGCGCAACGACCTCAGCTACACCGCCAACTTCCTGAACATGACCTTCTCGGTCCCGGCGGAGGAATATGTCATCGATCCGGTCGTCGTCGACGCGATGGACAAGATCTTCACGCTGCACGCCGACCATGAGCAGAACGCGTCGACATCGACCGTGCGTCTGGCGGGTTCGTCCGGCGCCAACCCCTTCGCGTGCATCGCGGCGGGCATCGCCTGCCTCTGGGGTCCGGCGCATGGCGGCGCCAACGAAGCCGCGCTCAACATGCTGCGCGAAATCGGCACCGTCGACCGCATTCCGGAATATATCGCCCGCGCCAAGAACAAGGACGATCCGTTCCGCCTGATGGGCTTCGGCCATCGCGTCTACAAAAATTACGATCCGCGCGCGACCGTGATGCAGAAGACCGCGAAGGACGTCCTGGCGAAGCTGGGTGTCGACGATCCGATCTTCGACGTGGCGAAGGAACTGGAGCAGATCGCGCTTCACGATCCTTATTTCATCGAAAAGAAGCTCTATCCGAATGTCGACTTCTATTCGGGCGTGATCCTCTCGGCCATCGGTTTCCCGACCGAGATGTTCACCGTGCTCTTTGCCCTTGCCCGCACCGTCGGCTGGGTCGCGCAGTGGAACGAAATGATCTCCGACCCTGCGCAGAAGATCGGCCGTCCGCGCCAGCTCTACACCGGCCCGGCGCAGCGCGATTATGTCCCCGTCGACAAGCGCTAGTCTGCACCGGCAATAAGGCAGGGAAGCGGCGTCCGTTTGGACGCCGCTTTTGTTTTGGCGGGGAGTTGGCCGTTTGCTGACAGGGAGCGCCCCATGATCCCGCACAGGCGGGAACCCGGTCCCGGCTTCAAGGGATCATTGCCCCGTCTGATCCGTGCTCCTCCTTGGCAGGAGTACGGTTTACCCAGACCGAATATCGATGTCCGCTATACGCTCAAAGCCGGCAGCAGCAGCGTGAACCGCGCCCCGCCTTCGGGCGCGTCGTCGATACGGATGTCGCCGCCCATGGCGCGCGCCAGACGCCGCGAAATGTAGAGGCCAAGGCCGCTGCCGCCCGCGTCGCTGCGGCCCAGTCGCTCGAACTTGTCGAAGATGCGTTCCCTGCTGTCGGCGGCTATGCCATCGCCCTGGTCCAGCACCGCGATCCAGGCCTCGCCGTCCGACCGGCCTGTCTCTATCCGAACGGCAGACCCTTCGGGCGCATAGCGCACGGCATTGCCGACAAGGTTCATCAGGATCTGCAAGGCGCGGCGAAATTCACCGATGGCCGGTTCCGCGACCGTCAGCGCAGGGGCGAGGATGCTGATCCCCCGATCCTGCGCCTTTACGAGGAACAGCCCGGCGGCCCGCCGCCCGACATCGGCCAGGTCGATCTCTTCCGCGGTCACGCTGAAATCCGGCCGGTCGATCGCTTGCAGGTCCGCCAGATCGTCGATCAGCGCCATCAGATGACGCCCCGCCGCCGAAATGTCGCTGGCATAGCCCAGATAGTCCGGCCGCAACGGCCCCTCCAATTGCGCGCCGATCGAATCCGCATTGGCGATGATCCGCCCCAAAGGCCGTCGCAAAGATCGGTCCAGCCTCTTTCCGAACTCGGCGGGATAGAATGGCAGCGGTTCCGGCGTGGCGAGCGGCGCCGTCACCGCGCGGTCGACGGGCAAAGCCTTGCCGCGATAACCCACCAACTGGCCCGCGAGATCGAACATCGGAAAGCCCGACAGCATGAAACGCTGCGCCGGATCGCTCGTCAATCCCGCCACCTGATCGCGAAAGGCGCGCCGCTGCGCGAAGCCGCGCAGGATCGCCAGGTCGCCTTCGGCATCCGGGCGCAATTCGAAATAGCTCGTGAAGCGGCTGCCCGGCAAAGGCGGGGCGGATGGCAATGCGCCCTCGCCGCCCAACCCCTCATGCACCATCTGGAAGCGCAACTGGGTATCGATCTGCCACGTCCAGCCGTCGGACAGGGCAGCGATGTCGGTCTCTCGCCGCGCCAGATCCAGCGGCGCCGCGACCGCCTGCCGCTCATGCCAGTCGATGATGGAAAGCTGCACCCGTTCGGCCTCGGGCTTGGCGCGCACCCACATGTCGATGTCACCACGCTCCGCCGCGGCCACGACCGGGCGGGACAGGGCAATGCCCAGATGCGCCGCCAGCCGCGCCATCGCCGCCAATTGCGGGACCGCCAGCGCGCTGCCGAGATCGCCGCCCGCCTCCTGCTGAAGGGCCAGCACGGGTGCATCCGCACTCAGCAGCCGGCCATCCGCAGCAACCGTCGCCCGGATGATGGCGGGATGCGCGGGCATGTTCATCAACCGGCGATCCGCCGCAGATGATCCAGCTTGGCCCGCAGCGCCGCAGGCGCGCGCAGGGCGCCCACCGTCGCGTCGGCCTGCGTTACGCTCAATTCCTGATAGCGCATGGCTTCCCCGACGATGGTCGCATCGGACAAGGAAGGCCGCACCGGCCGCAATGCCAGCAACAATTGCCGGTAGTCGCTGTCCGATCCCCCGAGCGCCCGGCATAGAGCGGCAACCTGCCCCACCGGACCCATGACCAGTATGTCCGCGACCTGCGCGCTCTCCATCCGCAACCGGCGCCCGGCGAGCGCGGCGAACAGCAGGAAATGCCTGTGCTGCAACGCGGCGGCCATCAATTCGGGCGCATCGGCGCGCTCGCCCAATTGACGGACCAGCCTGTCCGCCGCCGCGATGGGGCCCTGCGCCTCGTCATGCCGGATCAGTTGGCGTTGCGCCGCGGCTTCGACCAGCGGCACCACCGCTTCCGCTTCGATCAGGCCGCTCCGCTGGATGATCGCTGCCAGGCAGGCGGCCGCCGTCCACAGCAGTTCCGCAAAGAAGCCGGCCGGCAGATCGGGCTGCATCGGCTGATCCTCCGCCGCGGTCATCAGCCAGCGCCCTTCCGCCAGCATCAGCGCGGCAAGCGCTTCGCCCAAGGCGGGATCGTCGGCGGGAAAGAGCGACTCCGCCTCCGATTCGCTGCCCGAACCGCCATCGGGCCCGCCGAACTGGCGCAGCATCAGGCTGATCCCGCCCCGCATCTGCATATGGGCGAGCAGCGCCGGCCCCAACAGGGTCGGCTGCGCGCGCAGCGTCGGCCAGCAAACGGGTTGCGGCCATTGCGCCAACGCCGCCGCGATTTCCGGCCTATCCTCCAGCGCCAGGCGCAATCCGATCTCTATTGCGGTCAGGCATCCGCCAAGATGCCGCCGGGTCTCCGCCACCAGAGCGTCGTGCCGCTCCCGCCCGTCGTCCGGAAAGAAAAACGCCAGATCAATGGCATGGCCGACAGGCACGGCGGACATGCCCGCCATGACTTGCGCCATCGGCCAGCAGTCCGCCCGGGTCGGTCCGATCAGGGACGAAAAGACGCTCATGCCGGCCAGCATAATGGCACGTCGTTAAAATGCACTAAACCGTAACGAGCAAAATCGCTCAATTCCGGCGGAGCAGGATCATCGTTCCAAGCGACCCGATGGCGCACAGCGTCGTCAGGTCGAACATCGGCCCCAGCGCCCCGGCCAGCGACGCCAGCAACAGGGGAATGAGCGCGCTGGCGGGCGTGAAGATCATCCACGGCCGCAACGGCCCGGTTTTCTGCCAGCGATCCGCCATCTGGATGATCGCCAGCATCAGCGCCAGATAGGCCGCCGTCGTTCCTCCGCCCGCGAGCGCGATCCCGCCAAGCGCGAAGGCCGGCGCGATAAAGGCCATCCAGCCCATGGGCAACGGCCGCAGCGCCATCTCGTCCAGCCGATCCGCGGTTTCCGCCAGCAACAGCGACAGCAGCAGCAGGCAGAAGCCCGTCCCTGTCCACAGCAGTTCGATCGGCACCAGCGCAATCGCACCCAGCGCCATGGCGGCGATCCGCACCTGCAGCGCCGGAACCTGCATGCGCATCAGCGCCGGGCTGATCAACCGGGCGGCCGGGCCCAGCAGATATTGTTCGGCCGCGCCCCTGACGCGCCGAAGCCGCGGCCCGCCGGAAAGCACCGCCTGAGCGGCCAGGTCCGCCTGCTCCTGCGTCTCCACCAGCGCGACGCGCCCTTCCATCAGGTCGTCCTGCGGCACGGTGATCCGGCGTGCGCCGGCCTGCACCGCGCCCCGCACCAGGGTCAGCGCCAGATCCCAGTCCCCGATCATGTCGAGCGTGTTGAACAGCAGGTCCGGACTGACCCGGACCAGGCCGGCCCAGCGCTGTCCGGCATCGATCCGTTCGAACGGCGCGCTGGCCCTGCTGTCGTCCGCCACCAGCAGCGCATCGCCCTGCTGAGCGGCCATCGCCTCGAAATAACCCTGTCCGATGATCGCCCCATCCGCGACGAGCAGCGTGTCCGCGTCGCGGGGCGCATCGCGCACCATCGACACCATGTCGCGGACCAGCGCGACGGCGATGCCGTCCGCCGACAGCCGGTCGACGGCCTGCGACAAAGCGGGCGTGATGACGCTGACCAGGATCATCACCCGGTCGGCGCCCGCGCGCACCGCCTGCCGCGCCTGATATTCGACCAGCGTCTGCCCGGCGAAATGCAGGCTGGCGCGCAGCGACCCGGCCGAATCGCCACCGGCCCGGCTCGCGCTGAGAATAGCCGCAAAAGTCATGCGTGTTGAAACCGACCCGATCGTTGTTCAGCCCACCTTGTTACAAGGCGGAGGCAATCACGCAAGCAGCCTCACGCCTCAACGCTGCGCAAGATCGTCAAGCGCGGCACGCAAGCGCCGCAATATGCGTGGGTCGCCCGGCGCCGCGTCGGCCGCTTCATCGGCCATCGCCATCAGGCCGGTGAGGCCGAAACTGGCCGCCAGCCCCTTCAGCCGCCAGGCGGCAAGCTGCCAGTTCGCATCGCATCGCGACCGCCCCAGCAGATCGACCTGCCGCTCCGCGCTTTCCATGAAGGCGACGCGCAGATCCTCGATCAACGGTCTGTCGTCACCGACAGCGGCGGCAAGAGCGGCATTCAGGGCGCCTGGATCATAGGACATGGGGTCAACGCTATCTGGCTTGCGTTAAGTTTTGGTAACAGGGCATTTTCGTGCGCGCAAAAGCTGCTAGGATAGGACGCATGAATGGGGGCAGCACAATCGTCGAATTCTGGCGGGACAAGGACGCAGCGACCGATGATACGGCGCAGGCAGACGACGCCTTGCTTTTGAAACAGGCCGTTCTTGACCTGGAGGATGAGGGCGTGCCTGCGGAAAGCGGCGAGCATGGGATGCGCGCCGCGACATGGGCATTCCCCGCCGCCGGCCTTGGATGGATCGGCTTTGCCGGTTGGGCGACGCTGTCCTCCGGACAATGGCGCGCCGGGCCCGCGGCGTGGCCGGGGCTGGTCGCGACCATCCTGGTCCCGCTCATCCTGCTCGGCGTCTGTTATCTGCTGCTGCTGCGGAACAGCCGTAGCGAAGCCCGCCGCTATCTCGACACCGCCCGCGCGCTCAGGACCGAGGCGGAACTGCTGGAGCTGCGCGTCGCCCGAATCGCCGGCCAGTTGGAAACCGCACGCCAGAGCATGCAGGATCAGGCGGAACTGCTCGACAGCTATGGCGCCGCCGCCAGCAGCAATATGGAGGCGTCGGCCGAACTGATCGCAAGCCGCGCCAACAGCACCGCCGAACGCGCCGAGTCCGCCGAGCGCGCCGGGCTGGCGCTCGTCCAGCGGATGGAAGCGCTGGTCGCCTCCATCCCGGAGCTGGAGGATCGCGCGACGCGCATGTCCGCGCAGATCATCGACAATGGCCACGCCCTGTCGGAACGCATCGACATGTTGGAGGCTCGGCTGCATGCATTGGGCGAGTTGTCGGACGATGCCCGCAGCCGCACGCTTTCGGCAACCAAGAGCCTTTCGAGCCAGCTTATCGAGCTTCAGGAAGCCACGCGCTCGGCCACGCAGGAAGTGACCGGCATGGCCGATGTCGCTTCGGGCCGGATCGAGGCGACGACCCTGAGCGCGCGCAAGGCGATGGAGGAGAGCTGGCTCGACATCGAGCAGAAGTCGATCGTGCTGACCGGCCTTACCGATCGAACCAAGTCGGAAATAGCAGAGACCACCCAGTCGGTCATCGCCCTGCTGACGCAGGAATTGAACCGCGTCGAGATCGACGTGCTGCACCGTCTGGAAACCACCCATGGGCGCGCGCAGGAAACCATGGCGGCGGTCGACGCCAATCTGACCGCGCAGGCCGCGTCGCTGAAGGCGCTGATCGAGGGTGCGCAGGCCGGCATTGCCGCCACCAGCCAATCCGCCCTCTCCACCCTGGCGCGCGACGCCGAAACCGTGGAGGCCGAACTGCGCCGGCGGGTGGAAGCGGCGATTGCGCAGACCCATGAAGGCATCAGGCTGACCGACGACGGCATCGCCCGCCATGGCGCGGCGCTGGAGGCGCTCATCGCCCGGTCGCGCGACAGCATCGCCGCCATCGGGGATGAGACCGTCACCAGTATAGCGGATCATGTGGGCGAGATCGAAAACCGCCTGCACCAGATCAACGATCTGGTCGAAGGCCAGCGCACGCTTGTATCGGGCCTGCAAAGCAGCCTGGACGATGCGGTCGATTCCGCGCAGTCGCGCTTTGCGGCGATGGAACAGTCAGCCCTCGCCCGCAATGAGCGGTTGACCGAAGCGCTGTCGCGCCTGACCGCCGAGACGCAGCGCATCGATGCCGCCCTGGGGGCTGGCGGCCTGACCGCCGAAAAGCTGATCGGCAGTGCGGAAACGCTGATGGTCGCGCTTGATTCCAGCGTGCGCGAACTCGACGAAACCTTTCCTGCCGCGCTACAGCGCTTCAACGGCCGGATCGAGACCAGCCGCACCCTGCTCGACAGCGCCGCGCCGGAGATCGAACGGCTGGAGGCCATTTCGGAGGCGTTGCTCGGGCGCACGCAGGAGGCCGAGGAATTGCTGCGCGGCCAGGGACGCCGCCTGACCGAATGGCTGGAAAGCACGCAAAGCGGCGTCGATGCCAATCGCGAACTGGTGGAGAAGCTGCGCAGCGCGCTCGACAACGCGCATCAGGACGCGACGCGCATCACCGAAGGCGCGGGACCGCTGCTCGTCACCGCCCTGCTCCGCGTCAAGGATACCGCCGATCAGGCGGCCGAACGCGCCCGCCAGGCGCTCAGCCGCGCCATTCCCGAAGCGGCGGAGGCGCTTGCCGACGCCAGCGAGCAGGCGATGCAGCGCGCCATCGACGAAAAGGTCACGGCCCAGATCGAAATGGTCGCCAGGGTGGCGGAGGAAGCGGTGAAGGCCGCGCATCAGGCATCCGACCGCCTGACCCGCCAGTTGCTGACCATCGCGGACACCAGCGCCAGCGTGGAAGCGCGAATTGAGGAAGCCGAGCGCGCCGCCGAGGACCGCGACCGCGACCATTTCGCCCGACGGTCGGCGCTGATCATCGAATCGCTCAACAGCACGGCGATCGACGTATCGAAGATACTCTCCAACGATGTCACGGACTCGGCCTGGTCAGCCTATCTGAAGGGCGATCGCGGCGTCTTCACCCGCCGCGCGGTCAAGCTGCTGGACGCGGGCGAATCCCGCGAAATCGCCCTGCATTACGACAATGATCCTGAATTTCAGGAGCATGTGAACCGCTATATCCACGATTTCGAATCGATGCTGCGGATCATCCTGTCGGCCCGCGACGGCAATGCGCTGGGCGTTGCGATCCTTTCATCGGACATGGGCAAGCTCTATGTCGCGCTGGCGCAGGCGATCGAAAGACTGCGGCAATAGGTCGTCGAAGCCTGGCGATAATTCTGCCATCGCCCGCTGCCGTCAAAAAGCATGCGCGCCTCGCAGCGGACCCCGTCGCCCCGGACAAGTTCAGTCCGCTGTCGTCGGATCGATCGTCGCGCGTATCTGGGCGATGCTGTTGGCCGGGAATCCCGCCATTTCCGCATGCCGGCGGATCAATTCCTCGCTGGGCGCACGATAGACGCAATAGATCTTGTCGTCGGTGACATAGCTGTGAACCCATTGAATATCCGGGCCCAGCTGACGCAGCACATTGCAGGAGCCCTGCGACGCGCCCTTGAGCTGCTCGCCCGATAATTGGCCGACGCCGGGCATGTCCCGTTCGATCACGAATTGCGGCATGATGTCCTCCCCTGTCTGACAGGCGCATGGATCATAGACCCTTCATGCTCCCTGTTCGAGGGCGATATTGGCTAGAGCGCGCTGCGTTAAATCGTGCGCAGGCCACGCGCTCTAAGCTTTTGTTGTCGCATCGTTTTAAACGCAAAACCGGTTCCCACTTTTGCGCACGATGCTCTAGGCCCTCATCGGCAGGCCCGCCCGCCCCAGGCGCCGCGTTCCGCCTGATCGAGATGCAGATGATCGCGATGTGCGGCATTATAGTCGGGCGAAAGGACGGTCGAAAACAACCCGCAGGCGCCGTCACGAACCTCATGCAGAAAATCCGCGTCCTTTCCCCCTCCCTTCCAGTCTGCCGCAACGCCGATCCGGTGTCCGTCCGTCAGGATGAAACCGGCCACATCAATGGCGTCGGCCGTGGCATGCTCGCTGAAATCCCCTGCGCTGCGTCCATAGAGGCGGCGGCAGCTATAAGCGCCGAAATGCGTGACCTTCCGAACCGCGCGGCCGAAGTGACGCTGGGCGGCGGGCTGGACCACCTGCCATTCCCAGAGCTTGAGCGCCGCCGCAACCGGACAGGATGGCGCGACCGCCGCCGGTTCCCATGCGATGGCGTCCTTGACCGGAGTCAGCCGCACGGCGTCGGCATGGGCGCACTGGCCCTCGCCCCCCGGCTTCATGCGGGAATAGGCAACGCCCGCCCGATCCAGCAGGGCGCGGCACTCGGCAGGACGGCCGGTCAGCGAGGCAAGCTTGCGGCCGGTGAAGAGGCCGATCGGCTGGGATAGATCAAGCCGAGTCCAGGGGATATTCTGGGGCCGGCGGCTGACATAGGCATAGCCGATCAGGCAAAGGCTCAGAACCGCCGCGACATGGACAAGGCGGCGCAGGAAGAGGTGGATTCGGCGCATGCCTCAAGCACGCCGGACCGTCCCCATTGGTTCCGACGTCACCGGATAACCGAGATGATCGGGAATGCAGAGATGCGGTTCCCCATTTCTCTCCTCGAACCAGGGCGTCACCTTCTCGACCGGGATCGACAGGGCATGCGCCGCCAGATCATCGAAGCGGCCGAATTGGGCGAGCCGCTCCAGATTGCGCCGCGTCGGAAAGATGATCTGCCCCTCGCCCCGGTCGCATCGGGCCAGCGTTTCCGCTGCGCTGCTCCAGAACAGTTGCACATTTTCGGTGGCATCGACGCTCGCGGCCTGTCCTTCCGGCGCCTCAGCGATGTAGAAGCGGGTATCGAACACCCGTTGCGCCTGCTCCAGGCGCGCGGGGTGCCAGCGGGCAAAGGGCAGCAGCCGGTCCAGCGCGATTTCCAGCCCATGATCGCTGAGGATGTCGCCAAGCCCGGCCCCTGCCCCCAGCGCCTGCCGCATGGCCGCGATCCGATCGGCCGCCAGCGGCGATGTGAAGGCAATGGCGAGACCGCTTTCCTCCAGCGTCTCCCGAATGGCGGCGATCCGCGCCGCCGCCTCGTCCAGAGGCAGGCCACCAGCGATCTTCGCTGCAAGAGCATGATCGCCCGCATCCACCGCGCCACCGGGAAAGACCAGCGCGCCCGCGGCGAAGGCCATGCTGGACGCCCGTTCCATCATCAGGATTTCCGCGGCGGCATCCGCGCGGTCGCGCAGGATGACCACCGTCGCAGCGGCGCGGCCTTCGGAAAGCATATCTGTCATGAAACCGCCATAGGCATCGAAATCGCCGGCGGTAAAGTCCCTTCCGGTCAATCCCGGAAGGGATTGGTGGAGCCGAGGTCGTTCCAATTAGACCTTTTAAGCCGCTGAAATACCTAGAGAAATCTTGCCGAAAGCCCTTGATTTTGTTATATAAAATCAAGGCCATTTGTTCAGAAACGTTTAATTCCGTTCAAATCTGTTCGCACAGATACGCGCTGAAAATTGGCCCCAATTTAGGTCCCGGATGGGGCTCAAATATTTGGCCCAAATTAGGCCTTGGCTATGTGTGAGGCAGATTAAGAATGAGCAGGTCGATACACAAACTAAAAGCGCGACGGCTGGAGACGCTCAGCACGCCAGGTTGGTATGGTGATGGAGGTGGCCTCTGGCTCCGGATCAAGACCAACGGCTCCAAAAGCTGGAAGTTCATTTGGAACCGCGACAAGGTGCGACGTGAGATGGGCCTGGGCTCCTACGCTGCCTATACGCTCGACGACGCCAGAGAGATGGCGGCAGCGGCCAGAAATTTGCTGAAAGAGGGACATGATCCCATCGAGCTGCGCCAGACGGAAAAGGAAGAGGAAAAAGTCGAGCGCGAAAAAGCGAAGCAGGAGGCGCGGCCAGTGGCTGGCCCCCCAACGTTTCTTGATTACGCCAAGAAATATATTGCCGCCCATGAGGGCGGTTGGTCCAACGCGAAGCATATCTGGCAGTGGACCAACTCGCTGGAGAAGCACGCAAAGGGGATTCGCGACATCCCGGTTGATAAGATCTCCCCACAGGATGTCGCGGAAGCGCTGAAACCCAGTTGGACGACGTTCGCTGAAACTGCCGGTCGGGTCAGAGGGCGAATAGAAAACGTTCTCGACGCTGCCAAGGCGGAGGGGCACATTCAAAGCCCTTGGGAAAACCCGGCAAGATGGAAGGGCAACCTCCAATTTCTACTGCCAAAGCGGAAGCGCCTCGTTACCGGGCACCATGCAGCGATCCCGTATGAGGATATGCCAGAGTTCTTCGAAGCCCTGCAAAAGAGGGAAGCCCCGACAGCCCGCGCCCTCGAAATGACAGTCCTTTGCGCGACGCGGACCAGTGAAACCTTGCTTGCTCGCTGGCGCGAGGTAGACCTGGATCGCCGCATTTGGACCATCCCGGCTGAGCGGATGAAGATGCGGATCGAGCACCGGGTACCCTTGTCGCCCGCAGCAATCGCAGTGCTCAAGGCGGTTGCAACCGGAAAGCCCTGCAAGCCCAACGACTATATTTTTCCCGGTCAGAGGCCCGATAGCCCTTTGTCGCAAATGGCGATGCCATTGCTTATGCGACGGATGAATCTCGGGCAGTTCACTGTTCATGGCATGCGCAGTAGCTTTCGCGATTATATGGGCGATGAGACCGATCATGCGGAAACCGTCATTGAGCATGCATTAGCGCATCAGGTGGGAAGCTCAGTCACCCGCGCGTACCGCAGAAAGGATGCCTTCGAAAAGCGGAAGTCGGTCATGGCCGATTGGGCCGACTATCTTCAGGGAAGATCACAAAATCTCGCGGAGAGCGGGCAACATGCTGACGCGCAAAGCCTAGATGAGGTAGCCTGATGCGGTCCAGAGCTTCCACCGGCCCGGCTAGGAATTTTCCAACATTTTAGATAGGTTATCTGCCTTCTGGAGGTTTGCATGACAGATGTGGAGGCCCGGCGCGCATTCGTTCTGACCCGACGAAAGTGTGGCGTAAGCTTCAGAGAAATCGGCCGAGAGCTCGGGATTTCCCCGAGTCGCGCTTCCCAGCTCCACGCTGCGGCGTTGGAAGCTCTCGAGCGCATACCGCCCGATGTCTACGTGACATCGGAGACACCCCTCTGCGAGCTTCCCCTGAATTGGCAGACTCGCCAAATTCTGGCCCAGGAGCCAAGCCTTACGGTCGGCCAATATCTGGCTATCGATGAACCCGACAGGCCTTCCCATATCTTGCGCCTCTTCCGATTTGGGCGACGCCACCTCAATGAGTTGGAGGCATTTCTCAAATCAGACGCCGCCCTTATGGCACGGGCGCCTTTGGGATAGCCACGCGATTCGGGGTTTTGACTTTTCATCTCGACCCTGAGGGGCCACCGTTCGCGTATCGTTCAACAAATGCTTCAAGGCTGGTCATCGTAATGAGCACCGATCCGTCCAGCTTTATTGTCCTTAGCTCCCCGCGTTTGATCAGCGTGTAGATTTTTGTGCGTCCGACCCCGAGCATCTGCGCTGCCACCATGATCCTGACGCAGAACGGTTGCATTACCGCCTTTCCCTCGAACAGGGCCACCTCGATCGGCACCTCAATGGGCGGCGGCTTCTTCGGCAAGATCCTATTCCGCGAAGCGCGACGCATCAGCATGTTGATCGCGCGATCCTGATTCCCCTGATTGCCATTATCAGTTCCCGACATGACGATCGCCCTCCAGGAAGGTGGAAGAGCCAAACCGCCTGACCAGTTTCGCCGCAACCAGGCCAGCATAGCGTCGTTGCCGCCAGTCGGTTGGGCTATGATAGGCACCCACAGCTTTCCAATAATCATGCGTCTCCGATAGCGCAGACAGGAATATCCATCGCGCCGCCTGGACATTGAAGCAGGGCTCATGCGTGAGCCAAGCACGGACCTGTCCCGGTGGTCGATCGATTATCGCCGCCAGTTTGGGGACCCACCAGCTATTTATCTGAAGCGGCCCCAGATCGTGGCTCCCGTCGCTATTGGCGATTTCCGCGCCGATCCAACCGCTCTCCTGATCTCTCAACCCCCAAAGCGTTCGCTCAAGCCAGGGCCGACCATTGGCGGCTTGCCGAATGCACTGCCCAACCCTGTTCTCATGATCCGGCGGGAGGTTAGGCCGAGCAAAGGCAGGCTGAATGACACAACAAAGAAGGATGAACGGAGCGCGGAATCCGATTCGATCAGCGATCATGGCCGCCTCCCCGATTTTGACCGTCATCATGAGTTGGCGTGGGCGCTTGAGGCTCGCGACCTGATGGTTCCCGGGAAGGCTCGCGCTCCGTGGTGCTTCGCCCCCGATCAATAAGGGCCACGAGCCATTGATCGAGAGTGCGGGCCGCCGATTGCGCTCTTGTGGCGAGGAGGCCGGCAAGGCCCGTCGGTCGCTGATTGGCGCGATTCGCACGCGCCGCCGCCATCTCTGCCCTGCGATTCTCGCGGTCGAGACGCTGCTGCTCGCGGAGCCTCTCCAACCGCTCGCCATGCTGGCGAGTCCGGCCTCTGACGCTGCTCCGATCGATCCGTCCAAGCCCCTCCAGCGAAGAGGTCTTCTCCCCCGACTTCTGGGTCAGCTTCTCCGCAAGCCGGCCCGGATCCTCGGTCCAGAGCTTCACGCCGAATCGGGCGCGCGTGATGGCGGTGTAATAATTCTGGCCGGTGACCAGCGGCGAGTTGACCGGCGCCAGCACATAAACCCGATCATAAGTCTTGGACTGGGCTGCATAGATTGTCTCGGCATAGCCATGGTCCCAGGTCCGGTGCTGGGACAGGTCTACCTGAAGCACCTGGCCGTCCCGGTCCCAGCGAATCGCGGCGATGGTCCCATCCAGACGTTCGACCGTTCCCCGTTCGGCATTCTTCATGCCGAGTTCATGGTTCACCAGCCGCCACTGTATCCGGTCGCCGGCGGAGAGTTCGCGGTCCTCTTCCTTGAAAACGTTGATCTGGGACGCGCGCCCGAGCCTTGGATCCCACTGAATCGTCCGACCGTTCTCGTCGACCAAACTGACCTTCTGCCGACCACGCGAATCGCGCATGAGGCCGGTCACGCGATATTCCGCGTCACGCGCGATCCCCAGACCCGCATTGTCGCGGGCGAAGGTGACCACCTGCCCGCGTGTATAAAAACGAGCGAACTGTTTCTCCTGGTTGGTCATGCCCGAGGGCGCCAGGATCGACAGGCGAGCGTCCTCGGCGGCAACGGCCCCTTCCCTCTTGAGCGCCTCGCGGACCTTCGTGTTGACGATGAGGCGGGTCGCGTTTTCGAGGACGAGAATGTTCGTATGCCCCCGGCTTTCGGCACTGAGCCGGGTCCACTCACCCACCAGGCTCGCGGCAAGCATCTCGCTCGATTCGCCGCTCGTGATCTTGTCGAGATGCCCGATGGATTCCCCATAATTGCCGAGGCGCGCCTGGGTCACCGCCGCGCGCATGGTCCGGTTCTGCTGCCGGATCGACTCGGTGAGCTCAACCTTGGGCAGGCCCAACTTCTGCATCAACCAGAAGGGCTTGCCCTGCTCGATCGCCCCGGTCTGGAGATTGTCGCCCAGAAGAATGAGTCGAGCCCCCGTGAGGCGACTGATCTCCAGAAGGCGAATCGCCTGCCGGTTACCGAGCTGTCCGGCCTCGTCGATCACGAGCGTGTGCCGATCATCCAATCCCCGCCCGCCGCCTGCAAGCAGGCTCGCGACCGTACGCGATTCAATCTCCGCCTTCTTGCCTAGCTCATCGGCGGCCGATGATGTGGGAGCGGCGGCAATCAGGATTGCCGTTGGATCTGCGGCTTCGCGCAGAGCGCCGACCAGCGTCGACTTGCCCGCCCCGGCGACCCCGTGCACGCCGATCACGCGATCGGCACTGGTCCCGAGATGAAGCAGCGCCTCCCGCTGCCCGGCATTGAGGCCGGCTGACCTGGCCTCCTCGATCAAGCGCTCGGCCGATGCGAGCGGCCTCGAATCGCCAAGAGCGAGGGCAAGCTGATCCGAGAGGGCCAATTCCAACCGTGCCGCACGCCTGGTCGTTCGACCTCGGGTGAGAACTTCATCCCCCGTTGGATGCCGCGTCGCGAGGAGTTTCCACCGGGCCTCATGATCCTCGGCCAAGGGGCGCAAATCGCGCAACCGGACCTCGCCGACATGAGATGCGAGGGCGACCTGGAGCAAGCGTCCGAGATTATTGACCGCCTCCTTCCCCTCGGATTGCCGAATCCCGAAAAGCATGGAGCGAGCCGCCAGTTGGGACGCAACTTCGACGGCGCGTTCCCCAACTTGTTCCGCTGCGCTCCGCGTCTCGCTGACCGCCTGTTCATGCTGGCCGAGACGCATATGCCACTGACCATGAAGCGTTTCGAGCGAGACCTTCTCCTTGGCGCCCCGAGTCGCGTAGAAGGACACGCGGCGTGCAGCCTGTCCGGTGAGGCCATGCTCCCTGGCATGGGCTTCGATCTGTTCAGAGCGCCGCGACATGTCCGCGATCAGGTCACGGGGAACGCCGCGGATTTCAAACAGCCCCTTGCGCGGATCAAACTCGACCTCATAGCCGCGCTCGCGCAGCAGATGGGCAAGCTCGTTCCGGTAGATCTGCCCCGCTACCATCTGCTCGGCGTACATCGCCCGTGTTTCGAGGCTGAGGAAGCGCTCCGCATTCCCGTCATTGGTGATGTTCATCACCACCACATGGGTGTGGAGATGCGGATCAAGTTCGCGCGAGGCGTGCTCGGTAAAACGCGCGAAGATGAGCCTTCCGGTCGTGCGCTCGGTGATCTCGCCGTCGATTCGTTGGCGAGTCGCGGCATGCTCCTCAATCCAGGAAAGCGCGACACCAACGGCCCGTTCATGGGCTTCTATGATTCGCTCATCCCCGCCGACGAGCGCCATGACCGATACCGATTTTGGAGCATTTACGGCGAAGTCCCATCCGGGATGGTGCTGGATTTCGCCGCCTTCGCGTCGGCGCCCGAGTTGCTGTCCCCCGACTTTACCTTGCAGCAGTTGCGCGAAGATAGCGCTGTCGACCTTGCCCTCGAGGCCGAGATCCTGGGCAATCGCTCCGCCCCATTCGCTATGTTCGCTGTCACCCTTCGTATAATAGTCGCCGACCGTATAGTAGCGGGCGATATTGGCGGCGGTGCCCTTGAGGCGGCGTGGATGGATCATGCCGGCCTCGCCGAATTGCGGGTGCCATGGTGACGGCCGTGCTGACGGAGCCGAAACCCGGCCGGCTTACCGAACAGTTCCAGTTGCGGTGCCGCTTCAGACCTACCCGCAGGGGTGTTCCTCTCGCCGGGATCACCACCTTCCGAAGGGGTGATGTCTCCCATCGCTGCGCCAGTCGATGGGACAGGCGGCAGGGGCCGCTCCGCCTCGTCCCGCGCGATTCGGGGCTTACGAGATTTGGGTTTCGGGGCGGCCGGTCGAGGCGGCGGCGGCGGTACAGGCGGTGATTGCGGCGGCGTGACCGATTCGCCCTCAAGCCTGATGGCGGGCGCCACGCGCTCCTCGAAAGCCGCACTGACCGAGGCGACCTTGTTGAACCTGTCCTCGAACCGGACGACGGGGAGACTACGGCCGAATCGGAGATATCCGGCGAGATTGGGAAGGTTGGTCACCTCCGTGTGCATCACCAACGGCCGGGTTACCTGCATGCGCGAAAGGTTCACGCCGTCGCGCATATCGTTGACGCCGTAGGACATGCCCTCATTGGCTTCGATCTGCTCGACCTGCCCCAGATTCTCACTGACATGCTTGGCCGTCGGGGTGTCGTTGGCGCGCAGCGCAACCCAGGTCGAACAATAACCGGTGATCGCGGCGGCATCCTGGATGCCATAGGTGGCTTCAAGCTGCGGATAGCTCTGAAAGCCGAGAATGCCGCACCCGCCATATTTCCGGGCACGGGCCAGAAAGTCGGAGAGCGACGGCAGTTTCTGGAGCGTCGGAAGCTCGTCGATGACGCAATATAGCCGACGGTTTCGGTCCGGCGTCATGCTCATGATGGCGCTGATGGCGATATCGAGCCACACGGTTATGAGGGGCCGCAGCGAGGGAAGTTGGTCCGCCTTCACGGTGATGAAGAGCCAGCTGTCGTCCGTGTCATGGGCGACCCAGTCGCGGATCGACAGCCCGTCCGCGGTATCGTCTAGATAGGAGAAGCTGCGCATCACCGAGGCCAGTTCTGCCTGGACACCCGCCGAGGTTCGCTCCCCTTCCGGGCTGATGAAGGCAGCTGCCTCCGTCCCGCTCACATAAGTCGCAAGGTCCTTGAGCTTCGAGCGCAACAGTATGTCGAGAAGCACCGAGATGAGGGGCCGTTCTTCCCGGGCAAGCTTGCGCAGGACGGCGACGAGAGTTCCCCTCGCAGCCTTGGCCCAGAAGGGATCGCCCGTCTTTTCGGGGATCGTAGATTCCGCGATCTGGTCATAATGATAGTCGCGCGGCACATCGACCCAGGGAGACCAGCAGTCCGTCCGAGCGTCGAGCGGATTGAGGAGAACGTCGATCCCGGGCCGGTAGAATTTCTCCACGAAGGTGCCGGCGGTGTCATAGACGATCGCCCGCCGCTTCCGCTGCCGGATGCCGTCGAGCATCTTGACGATGATGTTGGTCTTCCCGGTTCCGGGGGCACCGCAAAGTAGAATATGTTCCGGTTCGAAGGCATCGGGAACATTGACCCCGCCGATTTCGAAGCTGCCCTTGGCATGCCGCCAGAGTGCGCGCCGGACCTGGCGGACAGTGCCGAATCGGGCACCGCGCAAGAACTGGTTGGAGCCGAGGCCCTTCCCGGTCCGAGTGAAATAGAACCAGGCCCAGAACAGCACCATGAGGGTGAAGGCACCGGAGATGAGCGCCCCGTGGATGAGGTAGGACTCAAAAGCCGCTAGCGTCTTGTGGGCGATACCCGACTCAACGAGCGCCTTGGGGCTGGTCCAATATTGGCGCCCCTCTGGTGTCCCGAAAAGAATGGGGGTGACATTGCCCGGTATGGCGTCCCCCATGATTGTTGCCTGCCCCACCTTGAACAGGACGAACCGCTCATAGGAGGATGACACCTCGCAGGCGTACCAGATGATACCGCCGATCCAGATCACCAGCCCGGCCAGGAAGGTCTGGTAGAAGACCTGCGTGGTCATCCGAACATTGTGGACGATGGCCTGCCCGCCCCTCGTCCAGGAGCCAAGCGTGTCGTGCCGGAAGATACTCATGGCCGGTCCTGCCCGACATCGAGCAGCCCCCTTTCACGGAGGAGACGGCGGGCTTCGGTCAGCCCTTTCTGGAGCAGTTCGGGGGAGCGCTCACCGACCGAGGTGGCGAGGATCGCGAAGGCCTGGATCGCGGTCGCATGGAGTTCGTCGAAGCGGGCATGATAGCCGCTCGGGTCGACGCCTTCGAACCGATCCAATATGTCGCGGCAATAGGTTGCCGTGCCGACGCCACTGCCCCGCGCCTGACTGGCGAGGCGCGCGAAGAGGTCGTCATCTACTCTTATGGTAATTCGTGCCACGCGCCGGACTCCTGATCCGACACGCGAAAACGTGATGAAGCGCCATCTTTATAGCACAATTATGCTGCAAACTCAATAGCTTATGAAAACTGCCAGTGGCAGCCAGAAAGTGCCAAGCCAGATCAGCGACTTAACCTTTCATTCCGCGCCCGGTGGCAGCCGCCGGCTGCCGAGCTGTGCCAAAATGGCCGCCAGATTGTGCCAGCGGAAACCCGCGCAAATGCTGGAAATTCACGCCCGCAGCACCCGTGCGTACGGTGCATTACAAAACGCCCCTGGCGTGCGTCCCCTCTTCGCAGAGCCTTGTGCTCTGCGCTGCCTCGTGCCGGGAGGCGCGGGGCACCCCCGAAGGGGGTTTCCTAACTTCTGCCGGCGGCACGCCGGCCATATCATATCCTTGCATCGCAGCGACCTTTCGAGGAAAATACAGGATGGCGGGCAATCTTCCTCATTGTGAAGGATGATCCATGCCCAAGATGACTGATCGCGAGCGGCTCGCCAAAATCGACAGTGAGCAGAAGAGGCTCGCTCAGGAGGCCGAGACAGTGCGCCGGGCGCTCCGCGCGCAATATGTGGCTTTGACTGGCGACATACCCGTCGAGCAACTGTCCGAGCGCGAGTTCAAGGACGTTCTTGCCCATGCGATCCGGGTTGGCGGCGCCGCTGCCGTGACCGCGCTAAAGGCACTACCGACGGCAGCTCCCTCGACTTGACTCTCGCCGGCACGGCGACCTTGCAGCGAGCACGGCGAAGCCGCGCGCAGCTGGCCAGGGTCAGCCTGGCTGACCCTGCATCGTCGCGTAACGGGCGCGGGCGGAGGGCGCTTGCGGCCTCTGTCCGGGTCCCTGAACGCGACGACCTTTCCCCTCGCTCGAAAAAAGAGGCGGCGGAGCTGCATGCTCCACCGCCTCCATTGCCTTTTGCAGCCTTTCCTATCGTGCGACGCGCGCCTGATGTTGATCGGCCAGGGCGAAGAAATGCGCGGGAACGCCGAGCCTCCGCACCTCGCGCGCCAGATGGCTTTGTAGCCCCGATCCCTGGCACACCACCGCCTCTACCGGACGCAGCCTCAGCAGCTGTTCATTGCGCGCGAACCCCGCCCGTTTCCCGAGTTTCCGGTCGAGGCTGAAGGGAATGAGATGACAGCCGCTGCGCGCTGCCCATGCCGCCGCGACCGCATCGCAGCCCTTGTCCTGGGCGGTCGTCGCGAGTATCATCGTGGGCACCCGCGCCCGGATGCTGTCCAGCGTCGCGAAGAGGAGCCGATGATCCTCCCAGACCTGTCCACCCGAAAAGATCACGACCGGCCCCTGGGGCGCATGCGCATCGATCTGCCGCTTGCGCCGGGCCGCCAGGAAGTCGGTCGCCGCCACCACCGATGCGGTCCGCTTGGAGGAAACCAGCGAGGCGCGCGGGGCTGACCAGGGCCGTCCCGTCTCGGCGTGATAGGTCTTTGCGGCATAGTCCCGCATGCATGCCAGCGCATCCTGGGTTTCGTCGAGTGACTGGCAGAGCAGCTGTGCTTCTTCCAACTCGACGCTGCCAATCTCGCTCCCGTCATTCTGTTCCATGAGCCGACGGACCGCCATCGCCGCCTTATCCGCTTCCCCCTCGATCTGGCCGGCGACCTTGTGGAAGCTGTGTACGATCCCCCACGCGATCCGGTCGGCCATGGCCTCCAGCCGGGTGTCGCGCAGGACGTCGAAGATGGTCGTGACCAGCAACTCGGTGGCGAGGGCGACCACCTCGCCATCGGGCATCGGCGCACTCGTTACGTCGTCTCCGGGGGTGATGCGGTAGCTCTCGGTCGTCTCGACAAAGGCGTTGGCGAAACGATCCAGGGTTGCGTCGCGGTCGGTCGTGTAAAGCATCGGAACCTCCTTCATTCTCTCTTCAAGAGGTCTCCTCTTCCACACGGGCTTGCCTCGGCGGGGTCAAGGATCGTGGCGCAGCCACGACCGCGAAGCGGCGATGGGGGTCACGATTTTTTCTCGCGCGCGCGGAGGTGGCGAAGGCGTGCTAACACCCGCCCGCGAGAAAAAATGGTGGGGCCCCGTCGTCCTTGAGGCTGCCGGGGTTCCCCGTGTAAACTTATCCCGCTTGTTGAGAGAAGAAGAGAGGCAGCCTCCATGGGGGCTCGATGCCCCCATGGAGGCTGGGTCCAGGCGCAGCGTCCGCCCAACAGGCCCATAACGGACAGTGCGCCCTCTCCCATCGGATAAAAAAAAGGGACCGGCAGCCGGGGGGCTACCGATCCCTGGGAGGATATTGGTTTCGCGCCTGCTCCGTCAGATCGGCGGGACATAGGCGTCATAGGGATTGCCTTCGACCAGATGACCGAAGGGGGTCATCACATATTCCGATCCAGCCCGGCCGACGGCACAGATCACGAAGCGCGGTTCACCCGTCTGCCCATCCTGGCATTCCATGAGGGCGAGATTGCCGTCCCCCGCCGCGCGCAGGAGGGTCTGGAAATTAGTGCGCAGATACTCGGGAATAGCCATAGGCCGCCTCCCTCAGATTGCTTGCCTGACCGCGTTGCCGCGCCAGCACCGGCGTGTCGGCTGCCTGGTCCCCCCGGTGGAAGGCGTGGATCGGAACAGCGGCCTCCCGCAGCAACTGGTAGAGGTTCGCCTGGACCCCCGACCCCTCACAGAGCAGCGCCTCGACGGGGTTCAGTTCGAGAATTTTCCTGTTCCGCTTGAAGGCGGTTTTCCGCCCCGAGCCGTACAGGCCGTAGACCACGACCGGGACGCCAATTTCTGTCCGTGCCGCCCAAGCCGCCGCGATTTGATCGACGCCTCGCCTCTGTCCGGTTGTGATGAGGGTCATGTGCGGGATACGCGCTTTGATGAGATCGAGCCGATCCCAGATGAGCTTCCAGTCGTGCCAGTCGGCAGGCCCGGTCACGACCACGATCGGCCCCTGCGGCATGTGCTTCTCGCGCGTGGCAAGGGTACGTGCACGCAGAAAGTCGAGGGCCGCGATCTGGCTGGCGCTCGATGCGGTTGACGCCTTAGTGCCGCGGGCGGGCGACCAGGGCCATCCCGACAAGGCGCGATACATTTCGGCGGCATAATCGCGCATGCACTCGATCGCATGGCGCTGCTCGGCGACTGACTGGCAGAGGAGCTGCTTCTCCTCCAGGGACGTCGTGTAGACTTCGCTGACGTCCGGTTCACGGGCCAGTTCACCGACCTCCTGGCCAAGTCGGTCCTCTTGCCGTTCGAGCTTCCCGGAAACGAAATGGAAGCTGTTAACGATACCCCAGGCGATTTCCGGCGCCAGCGCCTCAAGGCGGGTATCCGAAAACAGGTCGAAGATGGCGGCGACGATCCCGCCGCATTCCGCCTGCGCGGCGATGGGTTCGGGCATGTCATATTCCCCCGATTCCTCGCCCGGCGAGACGATCGACAGGCCGAGCGGGTCGCCAAAGGCTGCCTGGAATTCAGGGGTGGCGGTCATCTCGGCATAAAGGGTGGGCAGATCGGCAAAGCGATCGATGCTGCTGCGCGGGGCACTGGCCATGGCGCGGTCCTTTCACAGTTGAAGGAAGGAAATTGGACGCAAAAAGGCCGGGAAAGCGGATGCTCTCCCGGCCCATATTTGGCTTCGCTGGGTTCTCAGTAGGGAACCTCGTCGTCGAGATCATTCCTACCCATCAGCGAGCCATCGGCGCCGGCGGTGCTTTCACCGAAGCCGGTTTGCCCACTCTCGTCATAGGAACGCTGCGACGTTCCGAAGCCACCGTTGAACTCCGCACGCAGCGTCTCACGGCGCCAGGCGATGGTATAGCCGCCCTCGTCAGTCGGGAAGAGCGCGACGGGGAGTGGCTCGGGCAGGCCCGGATCGTCAACCGAACCGGCAAGGAAGGCTTCCCCGGTCTTTTTCGAGGCAGCTTCCCAGAGCGCGCCGATCTGGACCCAGCGGCGGGCGACATTGAGCGTGAGGATTTCGTACAGCGGCGCGCGATCGCTCGTGCTTTCGACCTTGCGTAGACCAATGCGCGGCAGGTCGATGGTGCGCGTGGCGATCGAACCCGTCAGACGACCGTTCACATTCTGAATTTCACCGATATTCATGACTTCAACTCCTTGGATGATGCCGCTCTCGACCATTCGAATGCGACACCCTCCAAAATCCTCCTCCACTCTGGTCCCTGCCCGCACCTCACACGCGGCTCTCTCATAAGGGCACGCCCTCACCGACCTCGCTCCCTTCCGCCCCGCGAGAGAGCGCGGAATGGGTGATCGACGGGTCGATACTTGCTGCAAGCGCTGAAATCGAAGGCACGGCGCCATGCGGCGCACCGGCGGGCGATTGCCGGTGCCGCGTTTTCAAAGGGTGAACCAGCCAGGGGTGGAGCCAGGTAACATCAGCCCGGTAGAGGGATAGGGCGTCGATCAGTCCGGTGTGCCGGTGAGGACGATAGCCCATGCGGTCAAGGATGAGTTAAACGGCTGATCGATCCGGCGCTCCGCGCGGTAAGCGCGGGGCGCCTCCCGTCGGGCACAATCAGAAAAGTGCAGCCCGTTGCATCGATAACAAGATGCAAGATCGTGGCGACGCCCTATATGGCATCGCCATGGACGATCTCACCCCGATCTTCGCGCGCCTTGCCCGATCGGCATTCCGATCGCGTTTCCGTTTGAACGCGAAGGAACAGGCCTATCTGACTGACCGGGGCATCGAGACGATCCTTGCCCATGCGGAAGACTTCATCGCCCAGCGGCTGGCGCCGGCCTTGCCGCTCAATGACGGCAAACAGACGCCGATGCGCGGACATCCGGTATTCGTCGCCCAGCATGCAACGGCGACCTGCTGCCGAAGCTGCCTCTCCAAATGGCATGGGATCACCGCCGGTCAAAGGCTGAGCGTCCAGGACCAGCGCTATATCGTGGCGGTCATCCGGCATTGGCTAGGCGATCGCCATCCGTGACGGAAAAATGGCCCGATCATCGCTGGGATGACCGGGCCAGAAAGAAGCCTCATAGGCACAGGCCACGAGCCTTCGGGTCGCAAAGACAATATATGCCTCGACGCCGTCTCTGTCATACCTTGTTAGGGGGATCGGACCAGATTGAACGAACTCGCTGACGCTCGACTGGCGCCTTGGGGCTGGCGGGAATGACCCCCTGGTGGGAGGATTTGGTTGCTGAAGACCAACCCCTCACCAGGAGTTCATCCCATGACAGATGTC
>NZ_LXYF01000036.1:0-77389 GCF_002894065.1 Sphingobium sp. SA916 | reverse complement strand
TAGAGCCAATCGACATTCAGCCCTGACGGCCTGCAAATGACGCTTTTCCGTGCTTCCGGTGCTCACCTACTTTGAGTAGGCTGCGCTCCGGGTCACGGAAAAACACCATTTTCGGCTCGTCATCTTCTGAATGTCGATTGGCTCCAGCGGTCAACGGAAGTGCGGGACATCCCACCCGCGTCCGCCTTGCTGTCGAGATCGGAAACGGTCCGTATCGATCTTCCCGTCTGGAAGTTCGTTTATTGGTTTCTATATGAAACTGATCAGATCAGTGAGGATCAGGACATGAACCGGCCGATGAGAAGCGGCGCCGGCGGCGCGCGCCCTGAAGGCCAGCGCCGCAGGGGCCATATGGATGATGCGATCGGCGTCCTTGGCCGGCGGATGGGGGGCGGGGTGGTTCCCCTGATCCTTCCCGTTCTGGCGACGATGGCGTTCCTGATGTTCTTCACGACGGTTTATCGGTGGGTCGACGATCTGCTGGTCGCCAGCGTGATCGCCATGGTCGCGCCGATGATGGTCCTGCCGCTGCTCCTCCGGCAGAAGGGCGTCAACTGACGCCCTCCGCGCTCAGCGCATCCATGGCCAAGGCAACGGCGCCCAAAGGACCGGCCTGATCGCCAAGCAGCGGCGTCATGACGATCCGGCCGATGCTGGAATCGTCGACATGCGGCAAATAGCCCCCAAGCTGGACGACGACGTTTCGACGAACCTTCGCCAGCAGACCGGTCCGCCCCATGCCCACGCCGCCGCCGATCAGCACCTGTCGCGCCGCGGTGCCCAGCAGGATGGTGGAGACGAGATGAGCGATGTCGCTGGCGACATCGTCCCATCGGGGGTCGGCGGGATCGATCTCATGGCCCGGCATGCCGAAGCGGTGGGCGAGCGCGGGCCCGGACACCAGACCCTCGATGCAATCGCCGTGAAAGGGGCAACGGCCCGCAAAGCCGTCGCCGGGAGCGCGCGGAACACGGATATGGCCGATTTCCGGATGCATGGCGCCATGGACGGCGCGGCCGTTGAACGCGAACCCTGCGCCCACGCCGGTCCCGATCGTGATGTAGCACAGGCTGTCGGAGGGCGCGTCCCCCAGCGCGCCCGCGCCCCAGCGCAGCTCCGCCAGAGCGGCTCCGTTGACGTCGGTGTCGATCATCGCGGGGCAATCGAAGGGCGCGGTCAGGGTGCCGAATATGTCCGCACCCGCCCAGCCGGGCTTGGGCGTGGGTAGCATGACGCCGAAGTCCGGGGCGCGGCGGTCGAGCCGAAGCGGGCCGAAGCTGCCGATTCCGATGGCGGCGATGGGCGCCTCCGCATGCCAGCGTTTCAGCACCGCGACGGCTCTGGAGAGCGTCTCCCGCGGCGTCGTGGTCGCTATCGTCTCCCGGTCGACAATTGTCCCGCCGCGCGCGCGGAGCACCAGGACCTTGGTCCCGCCCAGTTCGATTCCGGCCAGCATCGGTTCAGCATCCATCATCGCCGTCCAATCATATTGCCTCAGGCCCTGCAAGTTCGGAGCGCACCGTCATGCGTGGCCCAATTCAACATTTGTACAATGGGATGGCGGCTTTTCCATTGCCGACCGCTATCAGGGCGGGAAGAACAAGGCAGGGCGCGACGAACGCAACCCGATGATTTGGAGGCAATGGATCATGATCCGGCAAAACCCGTGCTTCAACCCCGCGCCGGTTGCCGCCCGATGGGCGCCGCTGCTCATCTGCGCGCTGCTGCTGACGGCTTCGGCCTGGCCCATCGCTGCGCAGACGCCTGCCGATCCGCTGGGTTTCGTCGATCCGCTGATCGGCACCGGCCCGGAAGGCCACACTTTCCCCGGAGCCTCCGCGCCTTTCGGCATGGTCCAGCTTTCGCCCGATACCGATACGACCTGCCAGGTGCGCGACTGCTATGCCCATGCGGCGGGCTACAGCTATCATGATCCGACGATCCAGGGGTTCAGCCACACCCATTTCTCCGGCGCGGGCCATTCTGATCTGGGCGACATATTGGTGATGCCGCAGACGGGCGCCGTCCGGCTCGATCCGGGCGATCCGAAACAGGCGGGCTCCGGCTATCGCCAGCGCTTCTCACACGATAGCGAGACGGCCAGGCCCGGCTATTATGCGGTGACGCTGGCCGATAGCGGCATCCGGGCGGAACTGACCGCGGGCGAACGGGTGGGCATCCACCGCTATGCCTTTCCGGCGGGGCGGGAGGCGCATCTGCTGATCGACCTGCGCTCCTCTCTTTACGATTATCCGGGCAAGATCCTCTGGTCCGGTCTGCACCTCCACCCGGACGGCACGCTGACGGGCTTTCGCGAGACGCGGGGATGGGCGGCGGGCCGCAAGCTGTTCTTTGCCATGCGTTTTTCCGCACCCCTGAAGGACCATGCCTTTATCGACCGGGACCAGGCGGTTCCCTATAAAGGCTTCCAGGCGCCGGGGCGGGGCAGCGACGCGCTGGCCGAGAAGCTGGGCAAGGCGCTGGAGGCAAGGCTCGACTTCGGCAGGCTCGACGGCCCGTTGGAGGTCCAGGTCGCACTTTCAGGGGTGGATGAGGGCGGGGCCATCGCCAATCTCGATGCCGAAGGCGCCGGTTTCGACACCGTCCGGAGGAGGACCGAGGACGCATGGCGGCAGGCGCTCGGGCGGCTGGAGATGGATGCGCCGGAGCCGATGCTCACGAATCTCTACACCGCGCTCTACCATACGCTGCTGGCGCCCAGCATCTGGAGCGACGTCGACGGCCGCTATCGGGGGCCGGACGATCAGGTTCATGCGGCGAAGGATTTCACCTTTCGCTCGACCTTCTCGCTCTGGGATACCTTCCGCGCTGAACATCCCTTGCTGACGCTGGTCCAGCCGGAAAGGACGACCTCCGACGTCGTCAACTCGCTGATCGCCAGCCGGGAACACAGCCCGCACGGCATATTGCCGGTCTGGCAGTTCGCCGGGCGGGAGACATGGACGATGATCGGCTATCATGCGGTGCCGGTGATCGCGGACGCCTATCTGAAGGGCTTCAGGGGATTTGATCCTGACAAGGCGCTGGCCGCCATGGTCGCCAGCGCGGACTACGCGCCCTATGGCGGGCTGGGCGACTATATGAAGCTGGGCTATGTGCCCATCGACCGGGAACCGGAGGCGGCGTCGAAGACGGTCGAATATGCCTATGACGACTGGGCGATCGGCCGCATGGCGCAGGCCATGGGGCGCGGCGATGTGGCGAAGCGCTTCCTCGCCCGGTCGTCCAGCTGGCGCAACGGCTTCGACGTCAGGAGCGGCTGGCTGCGGGCGCGCAAGGCCGATGGCAGCTTCCGCACGCCGTTCGATCCGGCCGCGATCAACTATGGTTCGGATTATACGGAGGGCAATGCCTGGCAATATAGCTGGTTCGTGCCGCAGGATCAGGCGGGGTTGTTCCGCTTGCTGGGCGGTGATGCCCAGGCGGTCGCGAAGCTCGACGCCATGTTCGACTATGATGTGTCGAAGCTCGACTACAGCCATGCGGAGGATATTGCCGGGCTGATCGGGCAATATATCCATGGCAACGAACCCAGCCATCATGTCGCCTATCTCTATGCTTATGCGGGCGCGCCCTGGCGGACGCAGGCGCGGCTGAAGCAGATCGTCGAGAGCCAGTACAAGCCGACACCCGACGGACTGTCGGGCAATGACGATCTGGGGCAGATGTCGGCCTGGCTGCTGTTCACGGCGTTGGGCTTCTATCCCGTGACGCCGGGATCGAACCAATATGTCGTCGGTCGCCCCTTCGTCCGCCGCGCGGTATTAACGCTTCCCAACGGCAGGCGCTTCACGGTGGAGGCGGAAAATCTGTCCGCCGCCAATGTTTATGTGGGGGCGGTCGAACTAAACGGACGGCCGCTGCGGCGAAGCTGGATCGCGGACGGGGAGATCCGCGAGGGCGGGACGTTGCGCTTCACCATGCAGGCAAAGCCGAACCGGGAATGGGGGAGGGGAGCGGGAACCCGGCCCTATTCGCTTTCTACCGCGCCGGCTGAGCGGTGATGGGCGTGGCAAGGATTGAACTTGTGATGCCTGCGATGTCAAGGCAACGGTTTGCATCAAGTTTTTCGTTCGAAATCAAATCAGTAGGAATTGAGTCTGGCGTGCCTGCCCAGAATTTGCACAACTCGCCCACAGTTGAATTTCCTTCAGATTTTGCATCATCTTCGATGACTGCCTTAGACTCCTCAGATAGTCGATGTTCGTATCTGTTTCTACCCTGGTCCATAGCTGGGAAAATGCTTGCGCGGCTTAAGCCATTTTCTTTCTCATACTATTCCAGGATGCTGGCGGTCATCTTGGTCGCATCATAAGCGGCGATGGCCTACGCCTCAGGCCGCACCAGGCAGTGCCGACGAAGGTTATCAAAAGCATGCCGGCAGGGACCTCGACGAGAGCGTAGGCGGACCAGCAAACCGTCCTTCAGCGCCCTGTTGGAAGAACAGCGGCGAGAATCGCGGACGCCCAGCAGGTTAGCCAGTTAGCTCCCGCTAAAGATTCGTCCAGCGAGGATCATTGTCCAACCTGACCTGCGAGCGCGCCCATAAAATTCCAGGTACTGCCGGATAGGGAAGTTTCAAAAATTTATTGAAGCGCCTTCTGCTACTGCCCTTTCTCCAGCCCATCCAACAATTTCGTAAGTTTCAGAGCTAAATCGCTCCGGTGAAAACCCCCTAGCTGTCTGCAATTCGCCGTAGATTCTTCCTCTCACGAGGTAACGCATTTCGGAGTTCAGCAAATGGCATGGCTCCGCGTTTGGACGCTTGCGTAAACAAAAGCAGAAGCGCCGTCATTATGCTGATCGCCAGTCCGGCCTTCTCCTGCCAGGTCGTCAACCGCTCGATGCGGTAGATGCCAGGCTGGGCGTCAAAGCTGATGAGGGGGCCTTTGTGCGGGACGGGCGACCCGTCTCGCGTCACGCGCCAGATCGGAAAATCCGCCTTATGAATTGTAATGTGCCCGGCTGCCTTGACCCAAATTTCGTTCCCACGCGGTAACGCCCGAAATTTCCGCACATCCGTCCAGCGATATTCTTTCTCTACCAGCGAAATATCGAAACCTTTCGGAAGATACTCCGGCGCGTCCGGTTTGATCCGGTCGATGAGAGCATAATCCACCGGATGGTTGAGTGCGTCCAGCGTCCTTGAGAACATGAGAGCATAGGCAAAAACGAGAAGAGCCGCGCCTGCTGCAAGTACCATGCGGATGCGGTGCAATTGACAGGACAACAGTGCCGTGATGGCGGTAAATTCGACGATACCCATCATGCGCCAGGGAAATTGGGTTTTGTTGAGCAGGGGAATGTCCCACACAAAAGGCATGAGACGCACAGCCGCCAGTGCACCGATAATCGTCAGAACTGTCCAGAAGGACCGTGCCGGCCATGCGAGGATAACGAGCGCCAATGCTGGGCCTGTAAACATGGTGAAGTTCGTGTTGTTGATCGACCAATCCGTCGCTTGATAACCCGGGCCCCAAAGTAAGACGGTGGAGATATGGTCCTGAAGCGTTGCCGCCGGCAGCAGAAAGAAGGCGGACAGGCCCAAAGCGATCACGCCTGCCAGAGCACCGGGTAGAAATGCCCTCGGTTCCAGCCAGATGCGCCGGAGCATCAGCGGCCCGATCAGGAACACCCCGGTCAGCACCGCCAGCGGCAAATGGGTGATAATAAGGCCGCCATAGGACAGCGCTAGCAGGAGAAGTCCGCGTCGATGCGGTAGCCGTTTTATCCCGAGCGCGATCAGCGGCAGCCAGACGAGGGCAGCAAATTCCGCCAGCGCTCCTCGCACATGGAAGTTATAGAGATGATAGGGTGCGAGCATGTAGAGAATGGCGCCTAGGAGCGGGTAGGTGCCCCGCGCCGATAGCCAGGCATGCATGGTAAGGCCCGAGGCGATCAACAGCAGCAGTCCAGCACCATTTATGGCCTGGGAAACCGTAAGGCCCAGTGCGTGGAGTCCGCCCGACACCCAATAGGCAAGGGGTGGGTAGAAATAGAAGGTTGGGGCGCCTAGTCCCTCGAAACTTTTCGGCAGCCAACGCTCATAAAGGTGGCCCGCTGCCATCTGCTCCCCGAAATGGGCCGTCCACATGTTGTTATAGAGGTGTGAATGGGTCGCCCCGGGACCCAGCACCAAGCTGGGCAACAATGCTCCAATTCCGACCATGGTCAGGATGAAGGCAGGTTTTGTGGTCAGGGCTTGGACGCTGGGCATGCCCCGTCATGCCAGCCTATGGTAAATTTTGCCTTTATCCTTCCCGACCATCACCTTCCGTTAACCATTGTGGTCGATAGGGTAGGGTCTCATTTCGGGTGGACCAGGCTAAGACCCATGCGCATCTCGCTGTCGATCGTCATTCCGGTCTTCAATGAACAGGAGAGCATTTCGCTGTTCCTGGATGCAGCGCGTCCCGCGGTCGCCCGAGCGCTTCAGCTCATCGGACCGGACGCTCGAGCCGAATTTCTGTTCATCAATGATGGCAGCACGGACCGCACCGGCGACATATTGACGATCCTCGCCCGTCTGGACCCCGATGTCCGCCATATCACCCTATCGCGCAATTTCGGCAAGGAAGCGGCATTGGCCGCCGGGATCGACCGGGCGAGGGGAGACGCCGTCATCCCGATTGACGTCGACCTACAGGATCCGCCGGAAGTCATAATCGCCATGGTCCGCCACTGGCTGGCGGGGGCGAAGGTGGTCAATGCCCGCCGCACCGACCGGTCCAGCGACGACTGGTTCAAGCGTTGGAGCGCGCAAGGCTTCTATCGCCTCATCAACCGCCTTTCGGATCACCCAATCCCGGAGAATGTCGGCGATTTCCGGCTGCTCGACCGGCGGGCGGTGGACGTCATCAAGCAACTGGGCGAACAGGCTCGTTTCACAAAGGGCCTTTTCTCCTGGGTCGGTTTTCGCATCGCCACGGTCGATTATGAACGCGCCCCGCGCGAGGCCGGGACCAGCAAGTGGCGCGTCAGCAAGCTCTGGTCGCTCGCCGTGGATGGCATTACCGCCTCGACCACCATGCCTTTGCGGATCTGGTCCTATATCGGGGGCAGCATCGCCCTGATGGCCTTTGCCTATGCCGCCTTCCTGGTGCTGCACACGCTGCTGACCGGAGTGGATACGCCGGGCTACGCCTCGATCATGGTCGCCGTGCTGATGCTGGGGGGCCTCAACCTGATGAGCCTTGGCATCATCGGGGAATATCTGGGCCGCGTCGCGCAGGAAGTGCGCAATCGGCCGCTTTATGTCGTGGCAGAGGAAAGCGAGCCTGCAGCGCTGCCGGTCATCCAGCCCCAAATTAAGGAAGAGGACGAATGGATCGATCTGCCTATGCGAGCATGAGCGCGCAGGAGCAGGATCATTGGTGGTTTGTCGCTCGGCGCGCCATCATCGACAGCCTGGTCCGAACCCATGTTCCGTTGCCTGCCGACGCCCGCATCCTCGAAGCGGGATGCGGCACCGGCGGCAACCTTGCCCTGCTGGCACAATATGGTGTGCTCGATGCCATGGAATATGATGCGGACGCCCGCGCCCTGGCCGCTGCGCGAGGTCTGTGCCGGGTGGACGCAGGCGCCTTGCCCAATGCGATCGGTTTCGGCGAAACGCGCTACGATCTGGTCGCGCTGCTCGATGTGCTGGAGCATATCGACGAGGATGAGGCATCGCTGCGTGCTCTGGGGGCGCGACTGACGCCCAATGGGCGGCTTTTGCTCACTGTCCCGGCTGCACCTTGGCTCTGGTCGGATCATGACGTGCTGCATCATCACAAGCGTCGTTACACACATGATGGCTTGCTGGAAGTGGTCCGCGCAGCAGGGTTGAAAGTCGAAGTCTCAGGCCATTTCAACAGCCTGCTCTTCCCGCTCGCTGTGGCGCAGCGCTTCGCTCACCAGCTGCTGCGCCGTGACACGCCCCTGGATGCGCGTCCGTCGCCGCTCCTCAATGCCGCGCTTCAGCGGGTGTTCGCGGCGGAGCGGCATCTCCTCGGCCGCCTTTCCTTCCCAATGGGCTTGTCACTTTACGCCATTCTCTCGGTCTGACGGCGCGTTGCGTGGATCGTAGGCCAGCCTCCAGGAGCCGTCCCAGCAGCGGGCCGGTTCGCTCCCCGAGGCGCGGGCCGGATGGGCAGGGCGGATGAGCGAGGGAACCTTATCGACAGGCGCCAGATAGGAGCCCTTGGGGAAGGCAGCGAAGGTCTGGTCCCATGCCTTGAAGAAGGTGCAGCGCACTTCGGGTGCGGCAGGATAGAGCATAGCGCGCCGTATCTCGGCCAGGCCGGTCAGGCTACCGATGGCAAGCACCACCATAAACCAGTGCCACCTCTCGCCCCGTTGCACGACATGATCGCTGACCATGACCGTGACCAGAGCCAGGGCAGTGATTGAGCCGCGCATCATGAAATCGGTCGACCAGCCTATCTGCACGAAGGGGATGAGCATCAGCCAGGCAAAGGCTAGCCACAGGCTATCGCGCCCGAACCGCGTCGATCGTCCGGCGATCGCGAGAGGAATCAGATAGGGTAGCGTTTCGAAGGATTGGAAAAGCAGCCATTGGACGAAGGGGATCGGCTGAAAATGGAAGCCGACGTCATCCGATGCCGTGCCCAGATAGATGAGCGAGGGCAGGCAAAGGAGAAGCGACCCCGCCGGAGCCAGGACATCGCGCAAGCGCAGCGAACGCGCGATCAGTGTTCGCAACCCTGCCAGCGCGACAAAGGGCATGGCTCCCATCAGCCCCAGCGGCGACCAGAGCGCCGTCATCGGCAGTAGCGCAAGCCATGGCGCGAGGGGCAAGCGGTCCTCCCGCCACAACATATAGCCGACCGCGCCCACCCAACCGGCAATTGCGTGCTGCGGCACCCAGAAAAGCAGGGTGATCGTCGAGGAATATTGGATCTCGGCCCAGTCTTCCATGTGACCGGTGAGCATTCCTTGCATGAGCAGATCGCCAATCGCATCCATGCCGGAGAACAGGACGAATATCGCCAGGCCGATCAGGCGCGAGCGCCGCTCTGCGAACAGCTGACTGCCCAATGCGAGCAGTAACGCGACGAGCGTCGTATTCTGCAACAGCAGGGCGATATCTGCCGCTCTTGGGCCAAGCAGCTTGAAGACCAGTGCGGGTAACAGGAACATGCCGATCGGGGCGCGCAGCAGGTCGGGCTCAGGGCGTGCCGTATAGATGAAAGGCCAGGGGTTGATGCCCATGTCCCGCAGCACGGCAAAGCGAACCTGCCAATCCACATTGGCATAGAAGAACCGTCCTTCGCCGCTCAGCGCCAAGAAGACTAGTGCGACCAGAAAGCAGGTCAGCAAGGTACCGACGGCAATATCCCGACGGTTCTTGGTTATTTTGGCGGTGAAGAAGCAGAGCCCGGCGATGATCAATCCGCCAAGAATATAGACCCAGGCGGGCGCAATATCGAGAAACCGCCAGAGCAGCAGCTGACTGCTGCCCAGAAGAGCGGCAAGAGATGTCCAGATCCAGCGTTGTGCGATCAAAATGGAGCGCTGATTTCCGGAGACCGTCGTCGCGGCGTCAGTAGATGGCCCAATTTGGCCGGCCCAGATGGATGTCTCCCCCATATCCCAGGTCCTCAAAGAATTGCCCGCCATGTTCGATAGAGGAGCGGGGCCAGATGGCAAAGAGCGGGAAGCGGAAAAATGCGCGTTCAGTTCAGCCTGTTGATCGACTCCCGCATTTGGGCGGTGCCTGATCTAATCCCGGAAAATGGGATTGCTTTGGTTAGCGTTCTACGAATGAGGATCGGCGGCACCGTGCCATCGGCCACGAGCCCCAATCACGCTCATGAATGCCGGTTAGTTACCCATCCGGTTACCGCGACACCGGCCGGGAAGCTCTAAACTCGGGTGCCAGAGAATTGTGTTAGATCAAGGGGCGCAATTCAATTCGCACGCGGTACTGGTTTGGCGGATGGGCGCCGTCTAACTGCCAACCGCGATGCCGATGGCGCATCGCGGCGCCTATTCGGGCACATGGAATGTGTAATCAGGATCGAAATGCAGAGTAGAGCTTTTCTAGCCTCTCCTTATACCGATCGTCGGAAAATTCTGCCGCTTGTGTTGGTCCGGCCATGATCAGCTTATCCCGTAGGGAGGCGTCGCTGTCCAAGCGCTCGATAGCGGCTCTGATGTCTTCAACATCATAGGGGTCCACTAGAAGCCCGGCGTTGCCAACTACTTCGGGCAGCGAGCCCGTCGTCGACGCGATCACCGGCGTTCCCAGTTGAATCGCCTCGAGTGCAGGCAGCCCAAAGCCTTCGAAAAGAGATGGCATCAAAACGGCTTTGGCGTTGCGGATCAGACGAAAAAGTAGAGCTCGCGGCATATAATCAAGTTGAACAATGCGATTGCTGGAGATCGTCCGGCCATAAATTGTAATGCCCGATTCACTGTTGGCGGCACCCGCCATGCCCCAGTTCCGAGCACTCACGAGTACGAGGGGAGATGTTGCCTTACTAGCAAGATAAGCTTCAATAATTCGTGCAATATTTTTCTTGGGATCGAGTGCCCCGAAAAATAGAAAATATCCGTTTTTCGATAAGGAATACATTTCAAATATAATTTTTTCATCAATGCCGGGACTGCTATGAAGTAATTCTTCAGGTATAGGGCTACTTTGATATGTATTAAATATTTTTCCTTTCGCATTCGGAAAACGATTTATGATGTCGTTTAGGCTTGTTTCGGATACGGTGCAAATCCCGTCGCCATTGGTCACGCAATCTTGAATTAAGCGATAGTAGAAGTTTTTGTCGTCCAAGGTTGTATATGGCATTCGTAATGGCACTAGATCATGAACCGTGTAAATATTCTTTGCGCCTTTGATTCGAACGGGGATCGGGTAAGTCCAATGCATAATGTCGAGCGGTTCTGGTAATTCTATTGTAAGAAAGGTTTTGAAGTATCGGAAATGCCAGTTGGCTATTTCGTAGAGTGAAGATGACGACCAAATACGGTCAAAGTGGGGAATTTTATCAGATAGGCTTTGCTTTGATACTTGGTTGGTAACGGGAACTTCCAATAAGCGCGTTGGCATAAGCGCGCGGAATTTCTCTCGCCTCACCCGCCTGCGGGCCTGCTTCCGGGTTTCGTGTCTTTCGCGGCCGATTAGATCGTAGAGAATGGTTTCACGCATCTCTATCGTTTTCCCAACGTCGAGCCCGAAAACTCCTTCTATGCTATGCCCCATTTGCTTCAGAATGCGGGCGAGGGTGAAGCCGTAGGTGGCCACGCCGGTGCCCTTGGGCATGGCAAAATTGTAGCCATCAAGGCCAATGCGAAGCTGATTTGAAGCTGGCGAATGTTCAGACATGGTCCATCGTCGATTTTGAAAAGAGCTCTTGATAGAGCTGAGAAAGCTTTTTTGTAAAATTATCAGCCGAGAAGTTTGTCGCTCGAGATCTTCCGCGCTCTTCCAAAGATCTGACGAGGTCATCGCCATGTGCAAGCATTCTGAGGCGTTGGGCGATGCTGGCTTCATCGCATGGATCCGCGAGCACTGCTGCATCTTCTGCCACCTCTGCAAGGGCGCCCTCATTTGATGTGAGTACGGCAGTGCCAAGTGCCATGGCTTCGACTATCGGCAGGCCAAAGCCTTCCGCCAGTGACGGAAATACGAGAGCTCTTGCATTGGTGATTAATGCTGAGAGACGCTCTGCACTCTGAAATGGCAAGTTCCATATGCCTGCGGCAGGATCCACATAGTTAGCGTGTGGGCCTACAAGCACCAATGGGAAGGATGTGCGGGCTCTCTTGTAGGCAGAAACGAGCCGAGAGACATTTTTACGCCGCTCAGAGGAGCCGACGAAAATGAAGTAACGGCCTGGAAATAGTGGCTCGGGTAGATGGCAACGCGCAGGTTCGGCAGGGGTCACGGCAATGCTACAATTACTCACAGCGTCAGGCGGACAGCCTAATGTATTAATAATGCTCTGTTTTGCATAATTTGTAACGGTTACGATATGATCGGCGGTTTTCACGATTTTCTCGAGCAGCGCGCGGTGACGTTGGCCGTTCATGGGAGTGAGTTCGGGGCTGATTAGCGGAATGACGTCGTGAATCGTATAGATGTTGACCCAGCCAGCAATTCGGATTGGGACGGGCAGGCTCCAATGAATCAACCCCTTAGGTCGAGGAGCCTGAACGCTCAGCATGTTTCTCGTCTGACGGAACCTGACTTGGGCCAACCGATAGATATCGGGTGCATGGAGAACTGCCTCTCGGCTCGAAATTTTTTTGAAATTTGCGTGAACGGAAGCGGTCATCAGGCCTTTCAGCCAGCGGATGGTTCGCTCTTTGTGGGTATGTGGGGGGGCTTCGCTGCCGCAGCTGTCGTCTTTCAGGAGCAACGGGGTTTCGGTCAGTTGCCTATGTGCCCGATGCAAAGCTGCTGCATAGGTAGCGATGCCTGACCCTGGCTGAGCGATAATGCGCCCGTCCATGGCGATAATCCTGTTGTCTAGACCCTGCATTGCGCCCTATTGGCACGGATATGGATCGTCAGAACAGCCAAATCGAGTGCCGGCCGGATGGTACGGAGCGCACTGAAGATCAGAAGATCGTTTTCCAGAATGTATCGAAGGTTTATCGGCGTCATCATTTTACTCGCACGGTCTTCACCGATCTGAATTTCGAAATCAACCAAGGTGATAGCATCGGCATATGTGGAGCGAATGGGGCGGGAAAATCCACTCTGATGCGGCTGATCGGCGGTGTGGAATATCCCACGTCTGGAAAAATTCACAAGACGATGACCACCTCTTGGCCGATTGGTTATGGTGCAAGCTTCGATCGGAACCTGACCGGGGCGGACAATGCGCGATTTATAGCGCGCATTTATCAGTATGATCCTCAGGCTGTCCTCGATTATGTGGAAGAATTTGCTCAGCTGGGCGCCTATCTTCATCAGCCGGTATCTACCTACTCGGCAGGTATGACGGCGCGTCTTGCGTTCGGTTGCTCGCTGGCCATTAGGTTCGACTGCTATTTAATTGATGAAGTGACCGCTGCGGGTGACGCTCGCTTTCGTCAGAAGAGCGAAGATGCCCTGAGGGAGCGACGGGCAACCGGCACCCTGATCATGATTTCTCACGACCCATACACTCTCCAGAGCTATTGCACTCGAGGAGCCGTGCTCTATGGAGGTAGCCTAACTTTCTATGATAGCGTCGAAGAAGCATGCGAGGTTCATAACGCTCTGCAAATGAGAGTTGTGTAGATAGCCTAATTGATGATGGTCACATAATTTGTGGCGCGATTAGTTTGCTGTGTTTGGGAGATATTTGTGCGTAAAGGTATCATTCTTGCTGGAGGATCGGGGACCAGGCTATACCCGTTAACGAAAAGTGTCTCCAAGCAACTGATGCCGGTCTATGACAAGCCGATGATATATTATCCGCTGTCTACGCTGATGCTAGCAGGCATCCGGGAGATCATGGTAATAACGACCCCCGGCGATAGCGCGGCCTTTCAGGCGTTGCTTGGCGATGGTACGGAGTTCGGCATTTCCCTCCGATATGCCATCCAGCCCCGCCCCGAAGGGCTTGCTCAGGCCTATCATATCGCGGCTGATTTTGTCGGCAACTCTCCTTCCGCGCTGATCCTCGGCGATAATATATTCTACGGCCATGGCCTCTCCGAACTGTTGCAGAGCGCTGATGACCGCTCATCCGGGGCGACGGTTTTTGGCTATTATGTGAAGAACCCGCAGGACTATGGCGTCGTGTCGCTGGATGCCCAGGGACGTGCGCAGAGCCTGGTGGAAAAACCGCTCAATCCCCAATCCAATTATGCGGTCACTGGTCTTTATTTCTACGATGGCCAGGCGGTTGAGCGGGCCAAGGCGGTTGAACCGTCCGCACGCGGCGAACTGGAGATAACCGATCTTAACCGCCTCTATCTGAATGCCGGGGAGCTTTCGGTGGAACTGATGGGGCGGGGCTATTCCTGGCTTGACACAGGTACTCACGGATCGCTGCTCGACGCAGCCCTCTACGTGCGATTGCTCGAGGAGAGGCAGGGCCTCAAAATTTGTTGCCCCGAAGAAATCGCATGGCGGCAAGGCTTCATCGATGACGGACAGCTTGAAGCTGTGGCTGCCCCCTTGCGCAAGAGTGGTTACGGCGAATATCTGATGGGCCTCCTTGCTGGCAAGGGAGCGGTCGGGTGAACATCGTCGAAACCGCCATTCCCGATCTTCTCATCATAGAGCCCAAAGTCTTTGGCGATGATCGTGGCTTCTTCCTAGAAAGCTGGAACGCCGATCGCTTTCGGGCACAGGGCCTTGACCTCACCTTCGTGCAGGACAATCATAGCCGTTCGGCCAAGGGTGTGCTTCGCGGCCTTCACTTTCAGAACCCCAATCCGCAGGGTAAATTGGTACGTGTGACGGCCGGTTGCGTGTGGGACGTCGCGGTCGACCTGCGTCGTTCGTCGCGTCATTTCGGCCAGTGGGTTGGGGTCGAACTATCCGCCGCGAACAAGCGGATGTTCTGGGTGCCGCCGGGCTTTGCCCACGGTTTCCTGACCTTGGAGGATGGCACGGACTTTCTCTACAAATGCACGGGGCGCTATGATCCCGCCAATGAGCATTCCCTGCTCTGGAACGATCCGACCGTCGGCATCGACTGGCCGCTCGACGGCATCGAGCCGCAATTGTCGGCCAAGGATATCGCCGGCAAGCCGCTAGCGGAAATCGAGGCTTTTGCATGAAAGCTGTGATCGTGGGTGCTGGTGGCCAGTTGGGGCGATCGCTGGTGGCCAGCGCTCCTTCAGGGGTCATGCTGGTGGCGCTGGATCGTGCCGGACTCGATGTCCGCGATGAGGTTGCGGTGAGAAAGTGCATTGAAAAGGAGCGACCTAACCTGCTCTTCAATGCGGCCGCCTATACCGCCGTCGACAAAGCCGAGGGGGATGAGGAGGCTGCCCGTGAGATCAACGCTCGGTCAGTTGGTTTGCTGGCCGATGCGGCACACGCTGTCGGCAGCGGCTTTGTCCATGTGTCCACGGATTTCGTGTTCGATGGCAAGGCCGGTTCGCCTTACTTACCCGATGCGCCGACCAATCCGCTGGGCGTCTATGGTCAGACAAAGCTGGAAGGCGAAAGGCTCGCCGGCAACGCCGCACTCATAGTCCGTACCGCGTGGGTCTATGCGCCACAGGGCGGAAATTTCGTGCGGACCATGTTGCGCCTGATGGCCGAGCGGCCTGAAGTACGCGTTGTCGCGGATCAGATCGGGACACCGACATATGCGCCCGCCTTGGCATCCGCGCTATGGCGGCTGGCGAAGGATGGCGTCGCTGGCATGCATCATTATACCGACGCGGGCGCCGCCAGCTGGTATGACTTTGCGGTGGCGATCCAAGAAGAGGCTTTGGCGCTTGGCCTTCTCGCAAACGCGGTGCCGGTCATTCCCATCGGGACGGACGAATTTCCAACTCCAGCCCGCCGGCCGAGCTATTCGGTTCTCGACAAACGCTCGACTTACACGCATCTCGGCGGGGCGGCTCCACATTGGCGCGAAAATCTGCGTCTCATGCTCAAAGAGATCAAGGACAATGGCTAATCTTCTGGTTACGGGTGGCGCGGGGTTTATTGGCGCCAATTTCGTCCATTATTGGGGCAAGGCCTCGCCCGACGACAAGGTCATCGTGCTCGACGCCCTGACCTATGCTGGCAACGCCGCCAGTCTTGACGGTCTGGACGTAGAACTGGTGGTTGGCGATATTTGCGACACCGCGCTGGTGACCAGCCTGCTTGGCGACCGACAGGTTGACACAATCGTGCATTTCGCCGCCGAAAGCCATGTTGACCGGTCGATCACCGGCCCCGACGCGTTCGTCACCACCAATGTCGTGGGAACGCACAGCCTGCTGAAGGCAGCAAAAGCCGTATGGCTCGACAAGGGCACGGGCCGTCCTCACCGTTTTCATCATGTATCCACGGACGAGGTTTACGGGTCGCTGGGAACGGATGACCCGGCTTTCTCCGAGACAACGCCTTATGCGCCCAACTCCCCCTATTCGGCGTCCAAGGCCGGATCGGACCATCTGGTGCGTGCCTATCATCATACCTTCGGGCTGGATACGACCACCAGCAACTGCTCGAACAATTATGGGCCTTTCCAGTTTCCTGAGAAGCTGATCCCGCTGTTCACGCTCAATGCTCTCAACGGTCGTCATATGCCCATCTATGGTGATGGCATGAATGTGCGCGACTGGCTTCATGTCGAGGATCACTGCCGTGGCATCGAGCTGATCCTCAAGGAGGGCCGTGTGGGGGAAACCTATAACGTCGGCGGCGGGCAGGAGTTGCCCAACATTACCGTTGTCGAGGAAATCTGTCGCGGTGTGGACGCGGCGTTCACGCAGAACCCTGACTTGGCGCGACGCTTTCCGAACGCACCCGCCGCGCAGGGGCGCTCGTCCAGCGAGCTCAAAACCTATGTGGAAGACCGCAAGGGCCATGACCGGCGCTATGCAATCGACGAGACCAAAATTCGATCCGAGCTCGGCTATGCGCCTGGCCGCGACTTCAAGCAGGGCTTTGCCGAAACGCTCGCCTGGTATCTGGGGAAGGAGAGCTGGTGGACCCCGCTGTTGAGCCGGGCGGCGTGAGCAAGGGGATCTTGTCCCGCTCTGCGGAGGGAATATGTTGGCAGCACTGCGCCAGCGTCGATCGATAGCCGCTGCCCGGGCGGGCGGTGCGGCTATGGAAAAGGGGGATTGGGCGGAGGCAAGTCGGCTGTTTCAGTACGCCTTGACCCTTCGCCCGGAGCGGGTCGAGCTACAGGTTCAACATGCCCATGCCTTGAAGGAAATGGGCCGGACGGACGAAGCGCTTGCAAGCTATGCGCGCGCGTCCGACAGCGATGATGGGCTTTATCACCTGGGCCTTTTGCGCGTGCAATCGGGCGATCAGCCGGGAGCGGTGGAAGCTTGGACGCGATTGCTGGAGCGAACCCCCGGCCATGACGCGGCGCTGAACGCGCTATCGCGCTATGGGATCGTGCATCTCCTTACGCGTCATGCAAGGAACAGGTTACGTACGCAGCATCAGGAGGATCTGACGCGCAATATCGAAGCATTGTCTGCTCTCATCGGGAGGGCGCAAATTCTGCTTCAGGAAGGTGTGTCCGATTACCAGGAAATTCGGCCCTCCTTGATGTTAGCGGCGCCCGGTGGCGACCGGAATGTCGGCGCTCAAATCATCGTCGATGCCCGCAGCAGCCAACCCAGTTTCGTTCGCGCAACGCTTCTTAGCCTTCTTGAGTCCACGCATGGGCAATGGACTGCGGCGGTCGTCGGTTCGTCTGAGATTTGCGATCATCCCGTGGCCAGCCTCGCCAACACGGACTCCCGCATCAGCTTCCTTCTCGACGGCATGAAAATCGAGTCTGCTTCCGTCGCTGCCCAAATCTATGTCTCGGCTGGCACCGTGTTTCATGCCGAGACTTTGGCGTGGCTCATCCACATCCTGTCCACGACACCGGCCGGCGCTTGCATGACGGACTGGGACTTTTGCATCGCCAACTGGGATGAGCCGCCCCAATATTTCGACCCACAACTTTTTGGCGTCTTCGATCTCGACTGGCTGCTCACGACCGATTTCCCACCACCTTTGGTTGCCGTCCGCGCTGGTCAGGCTGACCTTCGCCCACGCGACCCCGAGCAGCGACGCGAATTGCTGGCGAATATCGCCGTGTCCGGCGGAGAAGTCGCGCACATTCCTGTTCCGCTGGCATCCGTATCACGCATTCCGTTTCGTGCGGAAGCGGCGCGTCAACTGGGGCATGATGCGCCGATATGGTCCCTTGAGCCCGTGGGTTTTGCTCCGGTCGCGGGAGCCGTGGCCCAAGGAAGCCTTGAAATAGTGGAAAGGATGGGCCGACCGTTCCTGACCCGAGGTCCTGTCAGGGACACTGGCGAACCGGTGCGAGTGATCATCCCCACGCGAGATTGCGCCGATTTGTTGGAGGAGATGGTAGAAAGCCTGCTCGCGCATGCCGACCGTCCCGATCGCTTGCGGCTGACCATCGTGGACAATCGCAGCCAAGAGGAACGAACCGCCCAACTGCTGACCCGGCTGGGAGAGAGGGATGGAACTGACATTGTCTCCCATGATCGGCCTTTCAACTGGTCTGAGATCAATAATGCCGCGGCGGCCGTTGCGAGCGAGGAGCTGCTTATATTTGCTAATAATGATGTTGCGATGCTTACCCCGCGTTGGGACCGGCATTTGCGAGGGCAACTCGGTCGACCGGATGTGGGGGTAATTGGCTTTCGCCTGCTTTACCCTGATGGATCTGTCCAGCATGCGGGAATGTTGATGGGACTGGCGGACGGTTCCCCCGCGCATGAAACAGGAAACGACGTCGATGATATCGCATCTCGGTTCGATCGAGTGCGCTCAGTGCCCGCCGTGACCGGCGCCTTCATGGGGGTGAGGCGGGAAGTTTTTAACCGTTTCGGTGGTTTCGACGCCGTTCGGTTTGCTATCGCCTATAATGACGTCGATCTATGCCTCGCCGCGCGAGAGGTTGGTCTCAAGGTCCTTTACGATCCAGGTATCGAACTGATCCACCACGAATCAAGGACACGCGGCTTCAACGACAACCGGTTAAAGATCGCTTGGGACCAGGGTGAACTGCGATCTTTGTATGAGAAATGGGGCGATGCATTGCGGCATAATCCGTTCTTGAGCCCTTGGTGGTCACCAAATGCGCCTTTCATGAGCATTGAGACTGCGAAGAAAGATCGGGTGCTGAACTGGATGACCGTCACTCGCATGGGTAGGCGAGGGTAAGAACGCTGTTTGATTTTCGGTTTTCGACAAGGAATCTTGATTGAGTTGCTTGATTTTATGTGGATTTAAACGCTTAGGCAGGAACGGCCACCCGGAAATCGCAGGCTAGCAGATTGTGACTTGCGCAGACGGTGTCTCTGAGCAAAGCTGGATCCTATCAAGCACTTAAGGGTGGATCGGTGAATGACTGAGCTCAAAAACCAGGTCATTGACCTTGTGTGGCGTGGTAACGACCCGTTCCGAGGCTTTCCCAAGAACATCTACCAGGTCGATACGCAGGGGTGGGGTTTTCAACATCCCTATCTTAGTGAAGCGATCGCAGGCACTTCCATGCTCGTGGTAGAGGTCGGCGTTTGGAAGGGCGCTTCGACTATCGCCATGGCTGGTAAGATGCGCGATCTGGGCATGGACGGCGCAATCATATGTGTCGACACATGGCTTGGAGCGGCCGATCACTGGACGCAAAACGAGTGGTTCGAACATCTTGGATGGGACCATGGTTGGCCCAATCTGCATCGAAAATTCATGGCCAACATTATCGATGCAGACTTACAGGATTATGTCGTTCCGCTACCTGCCGATTCGATCAACGCTGCTGAGGTGCTAAAGCATTACTCGGTGCAGGCGGATGTGATCCATATCGATGCTGGCCATGAATACGGGTCGGTTATTTCCGACCTTCACGCTTGGTGGCCGGTTCTCAAAGGTGGAGGTTTATATATTGGGGATGATTATTACGATAACGGAATCGACTGGCCCGGCGTGCAAAAAGCACATGATGAGTTTTTTGGTGAATTGAATCTATTCCCCTTTGAGCATGGCAGTGGCAAGTGCCGGCTTCGAAAGCCAGGATGAAAAGGGGGCCATCAAGGGCAAAGCCAGCGGAGTGCGTTCAATGAGCGAGGACAAGGAGGTTGGACCTCAGGAATGGGAGAAGCTCAAGAACGCCGATGAGCACCAAGCGGATTCGGCGGAAGCCAACCGGTTCGGCTTGGATGAAGAAGGACGGAACAATCTCGTCTTTATGATTGTAACGCTTATCGGCCTTCTTCTGGTAGGCCTGTTGCTAGGCATCTACTGGTAAGAGTGGCCTGCTTCTTTCATCGAGCAGAAGCTCGGATCGATCGGTGATCGGGGATATTTTTTCTCGGCCTTCGCTTGCCCATGAAGCTGTACTTTGGCACAGGAGCGCCAAGCTTTAACGCTTGGTGCAAGGCTGGATCGGCAATATATGAATCCTCGTGTTTTTTCGCTGCGTTCGGCTTGGGCGCGCTCGGCAAGCGTGGCGGTCCCGTTGGCCTTTGCGGCGTTGGGTGGATGTGCGACGTTGCCTTCCAATGGTCCTACCGCAGGCCAGATAGAGAAATCGGTCGCGAAGGCGCAAAGCGGACCCAGTCTGACGCTCGTGGATTTGACGCCAACCGCGGTCGCAGGCTTGGCGGCGGCGTCAGCGAACGGCAATGCTGAACTTGCAAATTTGATTCGCACCGGGGATATGGATTCCCCAGAATTAATCCGGCCTGGTGACACGTTGTCTATCGCGATCTACGAAGTGGGCGTTTCGTTGTTTTCGGCTCAGACTGCGGCAGGCGGCGAGTTGTCCAGCCAGGTAACCAATCCTGTCGCGAATGCCCAGCGGATGAACGGCGTTCAGGTCGATGAGGCGGGTGGAATCCAACTGCCTTATATCGGCTATTTGTCCATCGCCGGCTTGAGCCCCCGGACGGTGGAAGCCCTAATCGAGCAACGCTTACGCGGGATGTCCCAAAGTCCCCGGGCGCTCGTGTCGATTGCCGACAGCCTAGCGACGACCTTCTATCTTTCCGGAGCGGTCGCGCGCCCAGGCCGTTACAGGCTGACCATCGCGCGCGAGAAATTGAGCGACTATCTCACGATAGCTGGGGGGGTGCAGGGGGATCCTGAAGATTTGGTGGTACGTCTCTTGAGGGACGGCAAGTCGGTGGAGATGCGTTTAAGCGATATCGCCATCAACTCCGCGAACGATGTCGTGCTTTTGCCGGGAGACCGAGTTGAGATAGTAAAGCGGCCCCGAACCTACACAGTGTTCGGCGCATCGGACCGAGTGGCGCAGGTTCCTTTCGGCGCTCCCGAGCTTTCCTTCGCCGAAGCAATTGCGCGCGCAGGAGGTCCAGCGGACGCACGGGCGAATCCGCGCGGCGTGTTCCTGTTCCGCCTGGAGCAAGGGCAGGAGGGCGCTCGCCCCGTCATATATCGTTTGAACATGATGGATGCGGGTCAATATTTCCTCGCCCAGCAGGTGGGAATGCGGGACAAGGACATCATCTATTTCTCGAATTCGGCGTCCGGTCCACCGACCAAGTTGATCGGCATTATCAATCAGCTTTTTGGCCCATTTGTGACGGCGCGCGCGCTCACCCAGTGACGGTTGGCGAATTGATCTTGCTGCGGAACGAAGTTGGGAATGGAATTGCAGGTTGATGGCTATTCTTCCATCTTGGTTTAGTCGCGATCGCCGGTGGAGACGCGAATTGCCTGCACCGAATTCCTTGCCGCTATTCGATGTTCATGCTTTGACCCCATCAAGGCGCGAATATAACCAGGATTTTATTCGCGCGCGCTGTCAGGCTGTCGGCGTGGCGCCAGCGCAGACGTTGGCGCGGGTCCTAGGCCGATACAAAATGTATGTCGATCCCCAGGATTACGGCCTTTCACCTCATCTGATGCTTGACGGTTATTGGGAAATGCCAACGACCGAAGCGCTTGTTCAATGCGTACGGCCGGGGATGATCGTCGCAGATGTTGGAGCGAATGTCGGCTACTTCACCATTCTGATGGCTGACCTTGTCGGTTCTTCAGGTAAAGTCATGGCCTTCGAGCCCAATCCCGCGATGGCAGAACGTATTCGCCGCAGCGCTTACCTGAACGGATTGACGGAGCGGGTCGAAATCTACCCCGTAGCTTTGCATGATGCAAACTGCCCTGTATCGTTCCTGATGCCTAGCGATGAGCCCAAGAATGCGTATATTGCACCCTACGAAGGGGTGGAACTGACGGGCGGAGTGATCCTTGACGCCGAACGCCTCGACAGCCGGGCGGATTGGCACAGCATTGAATTGCTCAAGATCGACGCGGAGGGCTCGGAAGAGCGGATTTGGGCTGGTGCCTCTGGCCTGCGGCATTCGGATCGGCTCCGTACTATTGTTTTAGAGTTCCAGCCTGGCCGGTACACGGACCCGCGCGCCTTTATCAAAAATATTTGCAGTTGGGGATTCGGTTTAGAATGGATTGATCCGGCCTCAGGGATCGAAGCAGTGACGATCGACGCCATACTCGCTCGCAGGTCTGATGAAGATGTTATGCTGGTTTTTCGGCGCTAGGAGACGAGATGTATGGAAGAAATCTCGATCAAGCGGATTATCGAACCGTTTGTATATTTCCCCAAGCACGCAAGCGCGATTCCTGGCCTTGGTGGGCCTCATCGCAGTCCTGATCCCAATTACTGCTTTCATACCCATTACTTCGAATATCTGCCGGGCGAAGTTCGCATTCACATCACTTTCCGAAAGGCGCGCGCCACAACCGGTGAGCTTTCGATCCGCATTCACGGCTATCGTCCGGACAATCAGCAACTCGGCATAAAATTGATGGCAGCTGAACGCGTTCAATTAGAGGGCTTGGCGGGAGAAGATCATACGATCGTCATCCGCTTCGCTTCCATCCCCGGCGTGCATTATGCGGCCTATGGCTATTTTTCAGCTCCTTCCAATCTCCGGTCGGAAGGCATTGACATGATAGCCGAGGAGCGGGGGGGGGATGATATTGAAAATTATCAGGAAGCCCATGCGCCTCCCACGATGCTGACTACCTCGGAACTGGTCGGCGTTAATTCGCTTGTAACGACCAACCCGGCCCAACTGCGCTTTCCCAATTCCCAAGCCTGCACCATTGGTCAGATTCAGTCGACCGAGTTCCGAGAATTGTGGCCGCAAATCGGAATACATGGTGATTCCGTTGAGCGGTGGCGGCAGCTATACCTGTTGCAGGTCCTTGAGGTATTTGGCTTTCTCCAGTCTGGCGGCCGTGTTCTGGCGGTGGGTCAAGTTCCGGAGCTTGTGCTGAAGATTTTCGAGGATCGGGGATGTCAACTGCTCCAAATCGTACCTGGCGATGCAGAAGAGGATGATCAACTGCCACCCACTTTAGGGCATTTCGACACGATTATCTGTTTGAATGCAATGACCGCTTCGGCTGGCTGGTCCACATTGACGAGCTTCATCGATCATGCGACGCGGCGTTTGACGAACGGTGGACTGGCCGTGTTGATGCTGAACTACAGCGCCGCTCCAGAACTCGGGGGCGAAGAAACTGACGGACTTTCCAGGCCGGATATCGAGCGGTTGGCATTGCGGCTGATCAGTCATGGCTATGACATAGCGCAGCTCAATTTCCCTTCCGGGCGCCAAGGCGACGTTCCTGTTCGAGCAATAGTGCCGTTCGGCCTTGTGGTTCGGCGCTAGCGGTCTATCAGTTGGTTTGAGTTAGATCCCAGTCAAGTAAATATAAGGCGGAACTGAGTGCCCACATTGCTTTCTAAGCTGAGCCGTTTCACGCTGACCAGCCGCCAAAGGCAGATTGCGGCAACAATGCGCAAAGCTGGTGATGATGCGAGAGAGCGCGGGCACTGGCGTCGCGCGGCCGATGCTTATGCCGCATATCTTAAGGTTCGTCCCGATGATTTCGGGATCTGGGTGCAACTTGGGCATATGCGTAAGGAAGCGGGTGATTTTGATCTTGCGGATCAGGCTTATAAGAAGGCGCTACGCCTGGAGCCCGACAATGATGACCTGCTTCTCAGTCTGGGTCATCTGCGGAAGTTGCAGAATAACGGGGAGGAAGCCGCCGCCTTTTATGTCAAGGCAGCCCGCGAGGGTGCAAATTCTCATGCATTGAAGGAGTTGCGGTCGACCTGGTTTCCAGAAACGATCCGCTCAAGTGCGATGAGTGAACTGAATGGCCAGGATGCTAAGGCCGAAGCGATCGTCAATCGCTCGCTTGATGGAGTTTTGCTCATTTCTGCGCTTGGTTTTGTCGCGGGAGCTAGCCGAGGGCAACTGCGGATGACCGGCTATGATCCCCAGATATTGCTGCGATTTCTGCCCAAGGTTGCATCCGCTCCTGTAATCGCGTTGCAAATTGCCTTTGATCGACACTCATTGAAGGCTGACAAGGGCACATTGTTCCTCGACCTTGGCAACGGGTTTAATAGCCAGGATTTTATTCTCCTGGACTATCCCGACGGACCAGATTGCACGATCGAGCTACTGATTGCCGCTCCCCAGGCCATTCGAGCCATACGTTGGGATCCGACTGAAGGCGAGACGAGTTCGTTCGAGCTTCGTTATGTCCGATGTCAGCCTATTCGCTCGATCGACGAGCTAATCGCAAAGATCGATGCTGGTCAAGGCAGAGAGGAGGCAGACCGGACCGGCAGTTCGGACGTTCCTACCCTGGCGCAGATCCGTGAGGGACTGACACCCTTTTTCCAGAAGGGAAAGCTGACGAACAGCGATCGGCAGATCATGCAGCCATTCCTTCCCCCTTGGACGGGCCGAGGGCATGGTTATGCGCATTGGCTGCACTTGTACGGCACTCCTGCCGAGGCTGATTTCCAGCGCATGGACGAGATGATCGAAGCCATGAACTGGCGTCCTCGTTTTTCCTTTGTGATGCCTGTGTATAACACACCACCGCAATTACTGTCCGAAATCATGGATGCGATGTTAAAGCAAAATTATCCTGATTTTGAAATATGCATTGCCGACGACCGCAGTACTGATCCTCGAGTTGAGAAGATTCTGCAAAAATATGCAAGCTCAGATGAACGTGTAAAGGTCACAAAAAGAAACATTAACGGCCATATTTCCCTTTGCTCTAACAGTGCGGCCAACCTGGCAACGGGTGATTATATCGTTCTGGTCGATCACGATGATCTCATTCCTCCATACACTTTATTTGTACTGGCGGCTTATTTGAATCGTTTTCCGGATGCGCGCATTATTTTCAGCGACGAAGATAAGATCAGCATGACTGGAGAGAGATTCGACCCTTATTTCAAGAGCTGTTACAACGAATATCTGATGTACGGCCATAATATGGTCAGCCATCTTGGCGTTTATCATCGTCAGTTGTTTGAAGTGGTGGGAGGTTTTCGTAAAGGGTTGGAGGGAAGTCAGGATTACGATCTTTTCCTGCGTTGTTCGGAATTGATCGATCCGCACCAGATCATTCACATCCCCCACGTCCTTTATCATTGGCGCCAAGTGCCAGGGTCGACGGCTATTTCCGCCGACCAGAAGGATTATGCGATCCTGGCGGCGCGGGCCGCGATCGGCGGTCATCTGGAGCGTTTGCGTCTGCCCCTCACATCGGTCGAAGGTCATGCGCCAGGTAACAGCGCTCTTGCGGTGCCGCATGAACTGGACACCAGCGTCAGCATCATCATCCCTACTCGCAACGGGGTCGATCTGCTGGATGATTGTCTCGCATCAATTGCGCGGCATAATCCGGAAAATATCGAGGTTCTCGTGGTAGACAATGATTCCGATGAAGAGGAATCGCTGCACTATCTGGCTGGCGTGGCGGAGAAATATGCGACGCTTAACGTTCAAGTCATAGCCGCGCCGGGTTCATTTAATTTTTCAGCGATCAACAATCTGGCCGCGGCCAGCGCTAAGGGCGAAATCCTCTGCTTCCTCAACAATGACACTGAGGTGATGGCGTCGGCTTGGCTGGATCGGGCACGAGGGCTGCTTGCGATGGGAGAGATTGGCGCCGTGGGCGCGCGTCTTATCTATCCGGACCATTCCATCCAGCATTTTGGGCTCGTCACAGGAATGTATGAGCATGGTGTTGCTGGTGGCGTGCACCTATTTGAGAATTCTCACGGCTACGGATATTTCAGCAAGCACCGGATGATAGGCGAGTTTACGGCTGTGACGGCGGCCTGCCTTTTCGTGCGCCGCGAGGATTTTGAAAGCGTTGGCGGGTTCGAGCCCCAACTTGCCGTCGCCTATAATGACGTGGACCTATGCTTGAAATTGCGTGCGTTGGGACGCCGCGTGCTTTGCGATCCATCGATCCAACTGGTGCACAAGGAATCGAAGAGTCGCGGGCATGATGTATCGCCTGAGAAGGTTGCGCGCTTGGATCGCGAAGCGCTATGGATGGTAGAGCGATGGGGCGACAGGCTGGTCGAAGATCCCTATTATTCTCCCAATCTATCAATACGACGGCCGGATTTTGCTCTGGCCTATCCCCCGCGGCAGCCCTGGCCTTGGGATTCGCATAATGGGAAGCCAAGCGTTGCCTCAGGTGCGATAATTCGTGCGCCGCGATTTGTTTCTCCGGGCCGGAAAGGTGATCAGGGGTATCTCGCGATCTGCGCCATATTAAAGAATGAAGCTATCAATATTCTGGAATGGATCGCTTATCACCGTGCCATCGGCGTAGAAAAATTTTATCTTTATGATAATAATAGTACAGATCATGTGAAAAAACTGCTTGGAAAACTCATCCTCCAAGGAATCGTTGATCTCATACCGTGGTCGATAAACCCGGGTCAGGTAGAGGCGTATGATGATTTCGCGGACCGCCATCGGCATGGCTGGACTTGGGCGGCGTTCATCGACCTTGATGAATTTATCAATCCATTCGGACATGAGTCCCTGGTCGAATGGCTGGAAGGATTTGCCGATGCATCGGCAATCGCCATTCAATGGTTCAATTTCGGTCCCAATGGAAATGATGTCCCGCCATCCGGTCTGCTGATCGAAGGATATACTACGCGATTGTGCGATGATCATGTTATGCATGGTCACGTCAAGACGATCGTCCGGATGGCGGACTATGATCGCGCACAAGGCCCGCATAGCTTCCATGTACGGGGGAAGGTTGTCGATGAATATGGCGAGGAAATCGATCAGTCGACCAACTACGCCCTCATGCAACCGAAGCAGCATCATGCGATCTGCATCAATCATTACTATACGCGGTCGCGACAGGAATGGCAGTCGAAGATTGATCGTGGACTGGCGGATCATGGTCCTAACAGCCAAACGGTTCGAAACCCGGCCTGGATCGAGATTTATGAACGCGAGGCGATCGTTGCGGATGACCGCATCACCAAGTTCGCTGAAGCTACGCGTAGGGTCCTGTCCGATTTCAATTTGCCGGTCGGTCCCCAATATTCGGAATTGCACAAGTGAGTGGCACGTTTCTAAAAGGCAGCGATAACCACCGGCAGCCGTCGGCCTTTTCTACACAATGCGCCGTCATTGGCGCTTTGATGTTGCGCGAACTCCACTCTCGCTTTGGACGAGATAATATCGGCTATCTATGGCTTATCGGTGAACCGATGATGCTGGCGACAGTAATCAGTTCGATACATTATTTCACAAGCCATTCGCATCAGGGCATGCAGCCCTACCCATTTACTCTGGTAGGTTACTGCCTTTTCATTATTTTTCGCGGAATATTTAATCGTGCAGAAGGCGCAGTGGAAAGCTCCAGTTCACTGATGTATCACAAAATGGTTAAGCCAATCGACGTAATGATCGTGAAAACTATTATCGAATCCTTGGGTTGTGTGGCCTCTTTGATAGTATTGATGGCAATAGGTATTATGCTCGGCATCGCTGAATTTCCTGTGAGGCCGCTCTATCTAATGCTTGGTGCTTTGATGGTTACTTGGTGGTCATTTGCACTTTCTCTGATTGTCGCATCTGTGACCTATGGCAGCCACACATTAGGTAGATTTGTGCACCCTATTTCCTATTTTTGTGTGCCTCTTAGTGGCGCATTCTGGACCATGTCGCTGTTACCTGCGAATTTTCGGTCAGCGATGGCCTGGAACCCGATGGTCGCTATGTTTGAAACTGCCCGTTACGGGCAGTTCGAGTGGGCGGATGACAGATATATGTATATCGGCTATCAGATTACCGTTTGCGCCTGTTTGACTTTCGTTGGACTGGTTTTCATTAGGACGCTGCAAAAGAGAATTCATGTGTAAATTATTGCTCCATGGAGGCCGGTAAATCAGATGTTTATGGATGGTATCATAAAGCCGGCAGACCAGAATCGGTATGAAGCGCGGCAGGCCTCTAGCGCGTTTCTGCGACGGCTTTATGGATTGCGTTATTTTCTTGCGCTCGTGGTTTTGCCGACGGTTCTCGTCGCCAGTTATTATTACATGATTGCGTCTGATCAGTATGAATCCAGTGCAGATTTCGTGGTGCGCAAGGGCGACAGCCAAGGGCGCACTTCCGGGAGTAGCACGGCAGCTTTGCTTGGATTTGGTGTTGGCGGTGGCGGATCGCAACAGACCGATGCGCTAATAATACAAGATTATCTTCTCAGCCATGACGCTGTTGCTAAATTGCGAGCTGACAACGCACTCATTCAGCGTTTCCAGCGCCCTCACATCGATTTTCTAAGCGCGCTTTGGGGGGAGACTCCTGCGCCTGAAACCGTCCTGAAATATTATAGGAAGCATGTCGACGTTGAGCAAAACATCGAGGACGGCATTACGGATGTTCGCGTCCGCGCTTTCACGCCCGAGGACGCACATGCGATCGCCGAAAAGCTGCTTCAGATGGGTGAACAGCGCGTAAATCAAATTAACGAACGGACGATGAGAGGGCAGCTCACGGCAGCGAAAAGCCAATTGAATTTGGCCGAGCAGGATCTGTCCGCAATTCAGGCGCAGCTCACAAATTTCAGGAGAACTAAGGGTGATATCGATCCGGCCGGAACCGGCAAGGCGCAGATCGGCATGGTCGCTGATTTGACGGGGAATTTGACTGCTGCCAGAGCTCGTCTCGATGCTATCAAAGGGTTTATATCGAGATCGAGCCCGCAATATCAAGCCGTGGAAGCCCAGGTTCGAGCGCTTGAAGCGCAGGTCGCCTCCCAGAACACTAAGCTTGTTTCGGGCGGGAATAATATAGCAACTGGCCTTGGAAAATATGAAGATCTGCTGATTCGGCAGGAGTTTGCCGGCAAGCGTTATGCGGCCGCTGCGGCTGCTTACGAGGATGCGCGGGCCCAAGCTTTGAAGCAACAATTGTATTTGGTGCGCGTTGTGGACCCGAACACTCCGGTCAAGTCGCAATTTCCCGAACGGGGGCGTGTTGTGCTGACTGTGTTTTTTTCCCTTCTGCTAGCCTACGGCATTGGATGGATGCTGCTCGCTGGCATTAAAGAGCATAGTCTCTAGGGCTCGTAACTGGAATGCGTCCGCTCAAGTTTCGTTTTTGTGAAATCGCTTGGAGTGGTTTTCATCGGACCCATTGGGGGTAGGTTAATGAATATTACCGTAGAAGCCCGAAACCAGATCATTCCTAGTGAGATTGTGTTCGATCCGCAGCTTTATCTCCTGCGTAATCCCGATGTCGCGGCTGCGGGCGTAGACGCTCGGTCGCATTGGGAACAATATGGGCGGGAGGAGGAGCGGCGCGGAGACCGAAAATCGTGGTGGGCACCCCACTTTGATGAGCAAGCCTATCGTGCCGCTTATCCTGACGCAGCATTAGCCGTCGAAGAGGGGCGTTTCGTCTCCGGGGCCGAACATTTTTTGGCGATCGGTCGAGTTGAACTTCGAAACGGTTCACGGATGGCGCCGGACGGTTTTTCCGAGAGCGACTATCGCGCGGCACGACCATCTGCAGCAGAAGCGGTGGATGCAGGTCTATATGTCAGCGGCTACGACCATTGGCTGCAGTGGGGCAGCCATGAGGACAGGATCGCGGCCAAACTGCGTTCGCAATCTAATTTGCCGGAGCATCCGGTTGCGGCGTTCGTGCCGAGCCGGGAGGTCGCACCTCCGTCGCCTGATAAGGTCAAATTTTGGGCGGACAATGGCTTCATGATCTTGGAAGGCGTAATTTCGGAGGAAAGATGCGAGGCGGTCAACCAACGAATTGACCGTTTGTGGACCGAACGGTCGAGCGAGGCTCCTGCGGTTTCCATCGATGTCTATCTTGAGCGGCCTGATTCTCGGCGTATCCCCATGAAAGATGCGCCTGACGACGCTCGCAGTCTACCGTATAAGATAAACGACATGGCGATATTCGATCCCATCGTACAGGCAGTGGCGCTCGACCAAAAAGTATGTGAAGCCCTGCGCTGGGTTCTGCGATCTGATCCTGCGCTTATCGGGTCACTGAATTTCGAACGAGGAAGCACCCAGCGCTTCCACACCGATACCTTATACATGCCTGGCAAGTCACCCGGTGGCATGACGGCAGCATGGTTCGCGCTGGAGGATGTCACTGAAGAGGCCGGTCCCTTACTCTATTACCCCGGCAGCCACAAAATTCCTATGTTTCGCTTTAGTTCCGGGCTTCCTGCACAGGTGGACGCCGAAGTTCCCTTCTACACAGAATACATGCAAAGGTCAGTGGATGAGCGCGGTCTTGAGTATAGCGCGTTTCTTCCAAAAAAAGGTGACGTCCTTATATGGCACGAATTGCTCTTTCACGGCGGCGCCCCAATAAGAGATTTGTCAAAAACAAGAAAAAGCTTAGTTGTGCATTATTGGCGATCTGAAGAAATGAATGTTCAAGAATTAGGATCGGTCAATGAAGCATACTATTGGAACCGTCCGCCTCTCGCGTAATATCCCTAACAGATTTTTTAAATATATGACGCATTGATTTTGTAGTTAACATCAATTGTTTTTCATTTATGCTTATTTGAGCAGATTTGGATGTACCGCGACGCAGATCGTTAGGGCGCAAACCGTATCCTAAATGAAGAAGCATATGAAAATCGAATTGATGAAACTTGTACTCGTAGAAATAAAAAAGCAGATCTCCTAGGTCTTTAAGGTCACGTCCATCAATGGTTATCAGAAAGCCCATCCATGGGATCGCCCTGTGAGATATGCAACTAAGTAACACCGAATGACAGGAATTTGACTTGAAGATACTTGGTATTGGCCATAGTCATTTATTCTCCTTATTCTCTGGGTACAAGGTGGGCAACTTTCCATCCTTGGAATTCGATTTTATTCATCTGCTTCATCCGGAGTTTCGCTTAGAAAACGGATTCGACAACATTGATGCTATTCTTGATATGATTGAGAAAAAATGTTTTAATGTAGATATTGTAGTTCTCAGTATTTCAGGAAATGAGCACCATATGCTTGGTTTGGTAGAAAGCGAGCGACCGTTTGACTTTCTTCTGCCTGAACAAGAAGGAAGTAAAATTGTCGCAGGTCGAGAACTTATTCCCTATGACCTTGTTTACAAGACCCTCGATCTTCAGATGAACACTGCTTTATATGAATCGTTTGCCGGATTATTTAAGTGTCCGGTCTATCAAATTGAAGCTCCTCCGCCGATATTAGATGAAGCTTACATCCGCGACCATGCGGGAATATTTAGTGAAATGATCGAGGAGCGAGGGGTGAATACCGCCTCTGTTCGACATAAGTTATGGCGAGTAGGTTCTGATATCGCGCGGCGGAGGGCTATTCAGGCCGGCTTCGTTTATGTAGAAAATCCTCCAGCGACGCTTGGCCCGGAAGGGTTTCTTCACTTCATGGCGTTTAACAACGATGCAACCCACGGAAACGCTTGGTATGGGGCGCATGTCATTAACAACCTCCTAGCTTTAATTAATGAGGTGGATCGTGGGTGATCATCCCTATGCTACCCAACCCGCGCACGCCAAGTGGAGCAAAGCTGTTGCGCGCGCACGAATTAGCGACGTTGATCCTGTTGTACAGGGGCGGTTCCTGATCGGCCTCGATGACAAAGTTGTTACTGCCGGGTCATGCTTTGCGCAGCATATCGCCCGGCGATTATCGGGCTCCGGCTTCAATTTCCATGTAACTGAAAAACCGCATCCGTTAATTGCACCTGAGATTGCTGAGACTTATAACTACGGCGTGTTTTCCGCGAGATATGGAAATGTGTACACATCGCGCCAGTTGCTTGAGCTGCTTTTAAGGGCACAAGGAAGCTTCGAACCACTGGAAAGTCATTGGCTCGACGACGCGGGAAATTTTTACGACCCCTATAGGCCTGCTGTGCATCCTGGTGGCTTCGCTAGTTTAGAAGAGTTGATCCAAGATCGTGATCAGCATCTACGGGCCACGCTTCGAGCGTTTGAGGAGATGGATGTATTCATATTTACGCTCGGGCTTACAGAGGGTTGGATTTCATCAGCGGACGGAGCCAATTTTCCGTCGTGTCCAGGTGTAATCGCCGGTAAATATAATCCAGATCGATATCGGTTTATCAATCTCTCGGTTGAGCAGGTGGTGAGTGATGTCTCAGAATTTATTCGTAATGTAAGAAGCTTTAATCCATCATTTCGGATGATTTTGACAGTATCGCCTGTTCCCCTTGCCGCAACGGCGACAGATCAGCACGTCTTGACCGCTACATCTTACTCAAAGGCTGTACTGCGTGTGGCGGCCGAACTGATTTCTGCCGAAGATCCTGAACTTATTGCCTACTTTCCTTCATATGAAATCATCACCGGGAACTTTTCCCGTGGAGCGTATTATGCAGAAGATCTACGAAATGTTCTGGAGTCTGGCGTGGATCATGTGATGAAACTATTTTTCCGTCACTACACATCAGTTGATGTAGAAGATCTGGGGAATTCAAACACTATATCGCCAACGTTTCAGGAACTCGATCACATGAATAGGCTGGTGCGCGTTCAATGTGAAGAAGCGATGTTGGACTCTGGGCTGTAAACAGATTTTTGATCCGCCACGAGTCGTTGGAGATAATATTTGATTGAGGATAGACTACCACAAGCTCGGCAGAGCCCTAGCCATTTTGGAAATCAGCGGCGAAGGGAATAACCAAAGCGATCCGCGAAAGCCTGGCAAGAACTTCGAATTGCAAAGAGTAAGTCGGCAGGCAATTGCGAACGCCAACGGTCGACACCGTCGTTCTGCATTGATGTTCGATGCTGCCCAGCATCCTCAGGGTTTGCAACATCCGCATCAAAATTCGAGTTTGTAGGGAGGTTCAGAAATGACCGGATGCGCTGAATTTCCATTGTTCGATCCGCAATCAAATTTTCATACTTGACGATTAAAACTTTTTCAGAAGGCAACTGCTCGATTAGCAGCAACATGTTGTCGGTGTCGTCTTTTAAGGCATTCAATCCAAATGGATCAGATTTGCTTCCTTCAAAGGCGAAAGTTGTGTCGCCCCGCCGAGCGCGGAAGTCGACCCGTGATAAAAAGACATCTGCGGGGTGGCGTGTTAAAAATATGAATCGGCTATAAGCATATACCCAATTAAGCAAATTGACGATGGCTGTTGGTTGGCACTTTTCTGCGAACCATGTAGATGAGCTAATTCCATTAGACCGATATGCTCTGCGCGCAATTTCGAGCGCTGACGTACGTCCCACTTCAAAAGCATTATTTGCATACGCAGCAATCTCGGATTGATCCATATAGGCAGGATGTAAAAATGGAGAAGGACCGACGGGTTTTGCCGGAGCCCACAGATCCTCTTGGGAATGAACCTCGTGATTTGCTGTGGTTGCCATCTGCGCCACGGAGCGGGCTAGCCATATAGATTGCATGAATTCTTGTGGATACGTCGCTGATGCCACGATGCCGTGCATTGAGCGCAGAACGTTCATCAACAAGGTTGAGCCCGACCGGCCCATACTCACCACATAAAGCGGTTGCGCGACTCTTGCGATATCCTCTTCCGGTCGCTCGATTCGTCCCTCGGCAAAGAAAATTGGTATTTCAACTCCGTCCGTCGTTATCGCCCAGGCGGTAAAACAAAACGATCGGGTCAACCACAAAGCATTGATAAAATCATCGAAGCCGTAGGCTTTTAGAGTGGAATGCGTACCAAGCTTATCACCTACATCTGCTCTTTTCCCCATCCGGATAGAACCGATATTTTGGCTCCCTACCCGAATCACCAAACCGTCATCAAGTTCACGTGTCGAAACGAACCATCCCGCGATTCTAAATACAGGTCCATCTACAACTGGGTGAATAGGTTCGTCAAAATAGGCTTCGACAGTACTTGAACTGGAAACTTGCGGTTGTTGAATAGTAATTTTCATAACCATGACACAACTCAGAGTGCATAAAGAAAGATACTTTTAGCTAATGCGGAAGAATTATTTGTAATTCTCTAGCTGCGCATATAACATGGTAAAGGCTGCTCGCAGGCGAGGCTTCTTCTCGAAACGAACCGTCGACTTCCAATCTATCGAAATAGGCGCCTGGCAAGTTAGGGTGCCTGAACTGTAAGAGACCATCAATAGCATTGCAAACTCGATCGAGTGCATGGCTGCGATCGGCTGCGTTTTCAGCAAGTTGATATAGAGCCAGCCATCCCTTTATTCTTTCCGTCTGTGGCCACAACCGTGCTGCTTTGTCCCTCGCCGACATATCTTCATTGAGCTCGTTGAACATTACGCCTCGCGCTGAATCGGTGCCATATTTCTCCGCCGCCGCAACCAGCATCTTGGCTGTTGTAATTGCGTCGTTGGATCTGCGATTACGACCCCATCGTGCTAAGAGCCAAGCCCATTCACATTGATGCCCAGGCTCTACGATCCTACCGAGTTCACCAGCGATTGGTGTCCAATCCGAATCGTAAAATTCATGGAGGGCTCCGGTTTGCCGGCAGATGAATCGATCCAGGGCTAGTTGGACGATCTCATCGGCCAGCTGTGACCATTTCCTGTCGTCCGGAGTAACATTTTCCCAAGCCAAGCAGCTTTCGAGCATGTGCATGTGGGGGTTAGCTTTCAGAGGGAGAGTGCGGGGATTCGCCTCCTCAAACCCAGCGATCGGGTGCTTCCACCGCTTGTAAATGTGATTTAGCAAGCTATTAGCACGTAACTTCAGATGAGCAGTCGAAGGATAAGCTTCAACAACCGCAGCAAGCCCGAATAGAACAAAGGCATAATCGTAGAGATCGAATTCCTTCCGAACTACACGCCCGTTCGATTCTATAACGGAATGGATACCTCCTTCTTCGTTGTAGTATTTTTCAAGAAATCGGAGGCCATTGAAGATTATTTCTTCGGTTGGTCCTTCCCAACCGAAATTGGCCGCGTTAGAAAAAGAATATAGTTGCCGGCCCACAACACGCGCACGCCGCGGATCATTAAGCGGGCATCCTAAAGCATCAATTTTTTCGAAAAAGCCCCCTTCATTATGATCGACGCCGATTTTGCCCCAAAGTGGATAGACTTGTAGCCTGATCCATTCGAACAGTTCTTGGCGCTTTGCGAGTGTTTTTTCCATATCAGTCATAAGATGGGGTACCTTACCGATTGATAAGTGCGCGGACGAAATCGGCCAAATTTCCGCCGGGAAAAAGGTGGCCCGAAATGCCAGCGCTGGTGGCGGCATCGATATCCGACTGCTTGTCTCCAATTAGGAAGCTTTTGGTCTTAGCGATGGGCCAATGGTCCATGAGATCCAATATCATTCCCGGCGCAGGCTTGCGCCAAGGTGAATCGGCCCGATAACGTGACTCTACTCCATCAATGTGGAACGGGCAGAACCGGCTATCGTCTATCCACGCTCCAATCTCCGCCAAGCCCCTTTTCATGTGATGCATAACTGCTTCGTAATCTTCAACTGTATAGTAGCCCCGCGCGATTCCGGCTTGATTGGTAACTATGAAAACCAAATAACCGGCGTCGTTTGCGCTCTTTATTGCTTCCCTCGCTCCCTCTATCCAATCAAAGCGCTCGACAGATCCAACATATCCATGATCGGCGTTAATTACTCCGTCGCGATCCAGGAAAATCGCGGGCCTCTTAAGAAGCTCAAATATTTCAACTTGCGCTCTGGCATAATCATCCGGTACGCCGATATCGATAAATCCGCCCTCTCCCACAACAGCCTTTAGACGACCAGATCTGGCTAACGCAGGCAACACATCGCTCTCCAGTGAGCTGTTGGGTGATAAGTCGGTTAACAAGCTTTGATTGAAGCAATAGACGCCTGCATTAACTAACATCGTCCCGAATTCGGAACCATTCGACGAAAATTCTGCAACACGGTCGCCGTCCAGTTTTACCTCACCATATCGTGGTGAAGAAGCCATTTGTCGTAGAGATAAGACGCCCGTGATCTCCGGTGAACTCGAAAGTAACCCTGCTAGCTTGCAGAGTGAGATACCGAAATAGCTATCGCCGTTCATCAGAAAGAAGGAATCTTCTAATTTGTTGCGCGCGTGCCAAAGGGCGCCGCCTGTCCCTGCTTGGTCAGGCTCAATAGATAGTTCAACCTTTATATCGTTCTCCACTCGACTTGGGAGTTCGTCAGCGAAGCGTTGCATTTTCGCGGAATGATATGCGGAGAGCAGGAGTATCTGCGAAATTCCCTGCCTCGCGATCTCTCTCACGAGTATTTCCAAAAATGGACATTTACCGACCGAGAGCAGCGGTTTAGGAGTGTCACGAGTTAGCTTTCCCAGTCTCGTCCCCAGTCCGCCTACCAAAATCGCTGCTTGGTTTATCATCGCTCGTTCCGTTGTTCGGGAAGTGTTAGAGTTGCCATGTGTGGGAGCCATCATGTGTGAACATGACTGGGGTTGCATTGGCTCCCGCAGCGCTCAATTTTTCTATAAGCCCGAACCGGTGTTCTGGGTGTACTAAGAAAAAGATGAATCCTCCACCACCTGCGCCCGAAACTTTACCTCCTAGTGCACCACATTCCATTGCGATTTCCATAAGTTCATCGATTCGACTATTTGAAATCCCTTGTGCGGTTGACCGCTTTGCCTTCCAGGACCGTGTGAGGATTTCCGCCATATCATCGATTCTGCCGGATAGAAGTGCAGCTTTCATGGATTGAGCATCGTCCTTGAGCCGATGGAGGCCATCCAAAGTCGCACTGCTCGAAGAAGAGATACCGCTCGTTTGTCGTTCGATAATGTCGGCCGATTTGCGTGAGCGTCCGGAAAAACAAATTACTATGGAGGATTCTAATTCCTTTAAGATTGCATCCGACACTCGAAGCGGATTGACTATGACGCGAGCATCAGTTGTAAACTCAATGAAGTTGACGCCGCCGAATGCGGCCGCATATTGATCCTGCCTACCGCCGGCTAAGCCCGCATCGACACGTTCTATTTCAAAAGCCAGATGGGCAACGTCATAAGGGCCTAATGGTGCGTTGATCGCCAAACGGAGAGCGTCCACCAGTGCCACGACGAGGGCGGATGACGAACCCAAGCCGGATCCGGGTGGGGCATCGACTGTCGTCGCGATCGTCATCGCTATTCTTCGTCCCCCATTGAAATCTCGCACCATTCTGTCATACGCAAGGGCGTGCAATGTAAGCTTCTCGCTCACCAACGGCGCGTCGAGGTCAAAAGCCTCAGTAATATTCAGATCATCAGCTCTCAAAATGATCTTGCCGTCATCGCGAGGAAGTATGCTCGCGAAGGCGAAGCGATCAATTGTCACATTCAGAACCGCGCCGCCGAACTCGTCGCAATAGGGTGAAAGATCGGTCCCTCCTCCGGCCAAGCCAAGGCGTAGAGGTGCTCTTGCGCGAATTTTGTTGAACTTGGCCATGCTTTATAATTCGCCTTCGTCCGAGAACGGGGGATTGCCCTGGTTATTTGACTTCATCCCTTGATAATCTAGGCGATACTGGTTGTAGTATCGCCTTAATTGTGGGGAGGGCTGCTCACTGATCCTGGAGAGCATACCGGTCTCCGTTTCTGAAACATTGGCTTTACGAATAACAATTTCGATTGCTGCTTCTCCGACAGGAGTCATCGTCTGATCATATCGTGGTAAATTATATCTATAACTAGCGGTAATTAACTCGATCTTTTCGACACGAGCCGAAGAGCCGATTTGCTTTACCATGTCGATCACGTTGATCGATTTTCTGCTCCAACTCGTTTCTTTCCAAATGGTAAACGTCCACTTATGATCGCTATTGAACGTGCTTGGAAACTCGCCCTGTTCGAAGAGATCTTCATCCGGTACCAGAATGACAATAAAGCCGCCTGGTTTTACAATCCGAACCCAATTGCGCAGGCCCTCGATTGGTTGATGAAGATGCTCAAGGCAATGGCTGCTCGTGACAAAATCAAGTGAGTTGTCGGCGACGCCTGCCATGAATTGAGCATCACCGTCTTCAAGATCCCAGATCTTTACTCCTGTCATGAGCGGAAACATTTCGCCATAGAGGGAAAGTGGATCTGGTCTACCACCAATGTCTATGCCGTTACCAACAAAATAGCGGCGTATGAAGTTACTGTCGTGAAGGCGGCGAGGAATGGATTTGGAGAGTTCCCGCATTCTTTTTTCCTGAAAGTTCTATGGATATGACGAGAGAGCGGCGCCGGGGGCTTCGTTAAGCCGTAGCCGCGCTAGAGCGTTTTCGTGCAATGATGGGCGGCAGCGCTCCGTCTGAGAGCACGTTCAAAACTGCTATCCGGTCAACCAACCGTTGAGCCACGGCAATGCTTGAATGCTGGGTCTCGATCAGCTTTTTGCCTGCTTGAGCTCGCTGGCGCGCCTCTGTCTGGTTATCGAAGACATGTCGCATAAGATGGGTCGCGTGAGTAACATCTGGCTCCGCCCAGCGGGATCCTTGCGATTCCACATATGCTCCGTCCGGGACAGGCGTCAAACGATAGTCAACAAGATAAGCAGTATCCTCAGACATGAAGTCCATATTTCCGCCATAGCCCGTTCCTATGACGATACGGCCAAATGCCATCGCTTCTGCCATGCCGCGCCCGAATCCTTCGCTTCTATGCAGCGAAATGAAACAATCAGCATATTCGATCAGCCCTGCCATTTCGGCTTGTGGGAGTGTTTTGTGAATCGTAATGATACGCGGGTCGTTCGCCAAGGATTCATCGAGCCGTCTGGCGGCAGTTGGGTGAAATTGCGCGCCAATCGTCTTGATAATTAGCGTGACGTTCGCTCCCTGACGCAATGGAAAGGCGTCGCGAAAAGCTTGAATTACACCTAAAGGATTTTTTCTCGTCTGAAAGGAACTGAAGTCAAAGAAGAATAAAAACACAAAGGAATTTTCCCTAATTCCGTAATTATTCAAATCAGGAAAATGCGTTGCGGGTGCTTCGACACGCAACGGCATGTGAATGACAGGTTTGTCGGTTGCTTGGCGGAGCGTTCCTTGGATAAACTTTGACGGAGCCCAGATTTCGTCTACGAGATCAATTGCTTCGCGCCAAGCCTCTGGAAAGCGTTCAAGTTCCCACGCCCAATATCCGATGTTGTACTGACCTCTCGTAAGTGACTGCCCCAAAATTCTCTTTGCCGCGATCGTTTGGTCGGCATTAATGTGCAGGAGGTTGATTTTCCCAGATGGGACAGGTGTGGTAAAGTTTTCCATTTCCGTATTGCCAAGTCCGCAGTTTAGACCCACGTTGAAGTCGACAATCTCAAATGGAACGTCGAGCAAGGATAGAGCGTGGGCTGTGTTGCGGACGTGTTCTCCCATACCCATTTCTGCTTTTGGATAACCGAAGAGTGTAACTACATCGCGAAGCTTCGGTAGAGAGATCAATTCGGCTGCAGGGCCAGCTAGCGCGGAACTGCTATTGTCAGTACAGGTAAAAACGGAATAGTCAGCGGCATTTATCAAGCCGTAGTTGATAGCCCTCTGCCAAAATTCTGAGTTTGTATGAGCATGGAGAGCTTTCGGTTCACTTCCCTCTGCGTCGGAGACGAACGCTTGTGGCCATTCCGAACCGTGTTGCGTTATCGCGACCAACAGGTCGGAGATGTCAATATGATTGCCATATTCCGAATGGAAATAGTTTGTTGCCCAATCAAGGAGTGATTTACGGCCGTTTAACTCGCGCAGATCAAAAGTGGCGATGAGATCTGAGCGGCTTTTATAAGTGGCATATAGAATTGCAGGTATTGGGACCACGTCATGGAGTAAATCGATCCCAGACAGATAATCGCCTTCGATATTAGAAAGAAAATTGTAAGAAAGTCTCTGGATTGTATGAAGATTATACCTATGTTCTTCGTCAGAATTTTCCGCCATTTTGACGTCTTGTATTATTTTCTCGATGACGTTTCGAGCAAAGGCTGGAACGGAATTTCCGCCAATTCCTGAGAAGATTCCCAATATTTGACGGTGGCGCTTTATAATATTTTTAGCTTCGCTGGCCTCCAAGGGCATTTCGTCAAGGCCATGGTTTTTAAGCCATTCAAGAAATCCCGCGATATCTCTGGGATTGCTCAGGTCGGGAAACGCATTTGCGACATCAGGTCGAATGGCGTGAAGTACAATGAAGAAGTCGGGTAGCATATAAAAAGCGTTTGGCGTTATTGCGGGCGCAAGATCATATGAATTGAAATCCGTGAGAGCCGGGTTGCGGCTCGATCGTCCGACCGAAACAAGGAGTTTCGTCAATTCACGTGCATATGCCCTGTTGTCATTTTGTCGCTCGAAAATACGGATTCCAGGAAGGGTTTGCGACTTGATTGAGTAGTCAAAAAATCCGTTCGACATCATATGATAACGGTACGCAGAAAATGCATCGCGTGTCGTCGCATTTAAGTTTTGAGCAGTTAATCGGTTTTGGTGTCGTGAAACACTGTTCCAATTTTGCATATCTACGCCACTGAAATGAAGAAGGCGTGCGACGTGCTTTCCTGCCATGAGTGTGCCGTCGTCTCTCTTCCAGAGTGGGCGGTGCATTAAATTCCAGTAGCCGACATTATAGCCCTCATGACGGAGGATCGCCACGCCATCATAGAGGGAAGGAACTGCATCGCACCATTTTTGATCGACAAAAATACCGTTCTCGAGATCGACACGGCAATCTGCTATGAGTTTGCGGCACCACCAGCCAATGAATTTGCGTCCTTCATCCGTTCGAGCAACCCCGCAGAAGCCCAGATTATAGATGCCTGCTTTGGCCATATCGAAGTCGTTGGGGTGTAATTCATCCTCGATCGGAGCCAGCGTATGTGGCGTAAGAATGATATTCGCCCCTTGATCAAATAGATCAAAGCATTCTTGCATGCGCGAAACCGCAACTAAATCCGGATCTAAATAAAAAGCACGATCTGCCTGCAACTTCTCAAAAATGTAGGCAAAAACAAATGGTTTTACGGCTGTATTAAGTTCAAGTATCGTGTACTTCAGGCACATCTCTTCAAATTGTGGAATATTTATTTTGGATATTGGGATTATTGCCGTATTATGCAGTGTTTTTGGTGGAGAATCACTCATTTCATCGCAAAGGAATACGGTGAACTGAAAATCGCTGTGAGTTTTTTCCAAGGACTGTTTTAATACAGCGATCTGAGGTAAATAATTAAAGGATGCGATAGTAAACATCATTGTTTGGGACATGAACTACGTTTCCTTTTGGCTTTTAAACGTTTTTTGCAGACCGGTGCGGCGTAATATTTTCTTATTTCGAAACGATCAAATCTAGAAGGAATCCATAGAAGGGTATGTTAATGTCAGCAAGGTCAAACTCGGTATGGGATGCAGGCCTTCTCTTGCTTCTGACTTCGATCAGGGCTCATTGACCAGAACCATAAGAAGACGGCCGACGCGAGCGAGCTGGACACCTCGAAGAACCGCCATTTCAGCAGTGGCCTGCAACAGGAGGGGTGAGCAGGCCTTCTGCGGCTGGTAACCGGTAAGACCGTATGTTCGTGCGGCGAAGTTGGCCCGCTCCGGAGTAAGCAGGAAACGGAGGTTACGCCGGACGGAACGGCGCCTTTCCCCATGCTCAGCCCGTTTTATTCGCGACGCTAGTTTTTTCGCGATCCTTGATCGCGAGGGCGGACTTCGACGCGATGAGGACGAGCGATCGGGGTGCGTCTTTTTCACCGCGGTGGTTCGATAGGTTTGCGAGATTGAAGGACTGGGTTCACCGGTACAGCGGCACGGCCGCAGCGGCTATGTTGCGGCCGGTTTGAAAGACGGCCCGGAACGCGCTGGCTTCGATCCGAGCGACGACGCGGCGCATACACTTCCAGCTTTTCGCCCCTAGCAGATCTCGGCATAGCTGCGCAGAATAACGCGGTCTTGCTCGGCGCGCTTGACGGCGCAGGCATCAGCGGCAGCGACAATGTCCGTATTGGCGCGCAGGGCGGCATTAGTGGCAAGGCCAAAGACATAATCGATGCCATCCGCCTCGCAGAAGGCCATGACTTCGGGCCGCCCATAATGCCCGTCGCCCGGGATGGTGATGTGCGTTTCGGGCTAATGGCGGCGGATATGCCGCACAAGACGCCGGATGTGCCCCGCAGCCTCCGCGCCCGATAGCGTCTTGCCGGTGCGCAGCAGCATGGCGACCGTATCGTAGACATGGATCGGCAGGAAACAGCGCTCACCATGATGACCATTCCAGAAGGATAGTTGCTGATAGCCATGCACGACATCACATGTGTCGTCGATGTCTAGCGTCACCGCCGCGGACACCTCAGCATAGCTGGCGCAGTAGAGGCCAACCAGCGCTCCCATCATGCGCGCCAGTTCGCGCGTGGTTGGCGCATTCTCCCATCTGCTCATGGTCGGTTGGCTCGCCAGGCCCGCGCCCGAACCGGGCAGCTTGCCCAGCGCCAGGCGAAAGCCGGGGTTGTCGCGCAGAGCGTCGAGATCATCGGCGTCCTCATAGCCGCAGGCGATCGCCAGAACCCGCGCCCGCAGGATGTCATCGAGCTTGTGGATAACACGGGAGGATCGCGCGGATCAGCGATGCAAGCGGCGAGCTGCCTGCAGATCCCCATTCGCGCTCGGCTTGAGCCAGCAGAAGAAAGCCGCCGTCCGAGGTCAACCGGCCGCCATCAAAGGCGCCCGTGAGTTTCTTGCCTCCTACCGCTGAAACGGAATCAGAGGCGCGCTATCGTCGCCCTCAGCGGGTGTGGCCTGTGGTATTTTTTGCCTCGTTGCGGCTTAGTCTAGATACCCGATTTCCTACAACAAGCCAATGGCTTACGCTACTCCCGCCAACCCCGCAAACACAGCCTCATGAATACGATTGGCTAAATCGTTCCAGTTTTGAGATAAATTTGGTTTCGCGAAAACTCCAACATCGTTCCAGCTATCCGGTTCGGCTGGTTCGCGCGGTGAACTGGGTTCCTGATCGATGAACATGGGTGACATGATCGGCGGTTTGTCCTCCTCGCCGGATACTTCAGAGTAGCTTGTTGATGGACTCACGCATGTGATCGACGCTGACGCTGGAGTAGCGCTGGACCATGCGCAGCGATTTCCAGCCGCCCATGTTCATGATGGTGATGAGGTCGATCCCGGCCATGACGCAGTGCGATGCCCAGTGGTGGCGCCAGTCATGGACGGTGAAATCCTCTATCTCGGCACGCCTGCAAGCGGTGGCGTGCTGGTTCCTGATCGGGTTGCCGCCGGGGATCTTCGCCTTGCGTGTGTCGGAATAGGGCTTGCCGAACCGGTTGAGGAACACATGCCCCGTTGTCGGCTGACCTTGCTTCTCCCAGATCGGGCGTAGGACGTCCATGACACGTGGATGCATCGGTACGGATCGGATGATCGCATTCTTGGTGTGATTGAGTCGGATCGAGCCCTCCTTCATATCGACGCCGTTCACGCCCCAGGGCAACTGCAACGCGGTCTGGATGCGTGGGCCATGGAAGGCGAGCAGCGTGATGATCGGCTGGATGTGTGGCGAATATGCCGCGATCAGCCGGTCGCGGTCTTCCTTGCTGAGGAAGCGCACCCTTTCATTGTTGAACGGGATCGCCTTGATCCGCAGGGGCGGGAGGTCGTGCAGATCGTGATGGACATTGATGGCCGCCTGGAACACTGAGCGATAGCGATCCTGGCCCGCCGGATCGTGCCCGGTCAGATAGGCGCGGCGAAAATGCTCCCATGCCTGTTTGGGCTCGCGGAGGTTGAAGTCTCCGATCAGGCCATTGAGCTTGCCGATGCGCAGGACATCGGACGGGCAGGGGGGCTTCGCCTTGGTCAGGTAGCTGTCGAAGGCCTGGGCTATGGTTCCCTGCGCGATGAGAGCGGCCGGACCGAACATCAGCCGGTGCCGTAGCTTCGTCTCATATTCCGCCATCAGGTGCGATGCAGCATCGCGGTCACTCGTTCCTGTACTGAATTCCTTGACCGTGATCCGCTTGCGGCCGAGCGCGATTGTTCCCTTGATATAGTAAATCCCGTTTTTGCCACGGGTACGGAAGGAGAGCATGTGATCTTCTCCAAGAGCAGTTGATATTGAGCCTCTGTGGCGCGCAACTTCCCGCATGCATGGAGGTAAGGCACGCCGTATTTGTCAAAGGTACGCCGCATCCATTTTGCCGGATGGGTACTCGTCATGCCGAGCCGCGATAGAATGTCATATGGTGTGAGAAGAGCGACGGCGGGACCGCGAGCGACTGCACGACGCACCATTTCCTCGCCCTCGGTGCCGGAGGTCGGGCCGCCTTTAGTCCCGACAGGCAGGCCTGCGGACTGCCCGTCACCGCTGCTTCGCTTGCGCTCCGTAGCTCGCCTCGTTCCAGCGGTGTACCCCTGATGAAGGACCGCCGCATCGGTTGAGCCAACCGCTGGGTAGAAAGCGTCATTTTTAGCCATGTCGATGCAAGCTTGGTGATATTGGGTAACTTGGCGACAGCTTGCATGAGCAACGCGGTTTAGAAGATTGCGGGACAGCGTCTCCCAGCATCAGTATCATGGCCGATCTCAACTCTCGCTCTCCGAGCTTGGATTGTCCGTGCTCGTCAGGATTTTTGATCGCCAGCGGCATGTTTTTGCTACGATTGCGCACCGGGATCATGACTGCCTCTGGCATGCGTCATCAAGCGACCAGAACATCGGGTTTTTGAGCCAGTCATTGACGGCGGATTCCCGCCATCCCGTGCTGCGGTTCGCGACGTGGATCTGTTGCGGAAAAGTGCCGCGCGCCACTTTCCTGTAGAGCGTCGCCCGGCTGAGACCGGTGCGGTCCAGCACGGCACTGATAGGAAGAATGCGATCAGGCTGCTGTGAGCTCATGGCAGATTCCTGTAGCTTGGACGGGGTTTTTGTGCGCTTGGGCTCCAGGATTGTGGGGTGTCTCGTATGAGGTCAAGTGTTTGAGACGACACCCCTTTTCGGCAATGTGGCCATGGACAGCCATGGGCGTCCATGCCTCGCCACGACGTGGGTGAAATAATTTTTTCCTCATCAGTCCAAGCCCGCTGCGGCTTGGCTGATGAGACTTTCTACGATGGCAGGTGAAGGGAGCGAAAGTCGGGCGGTCCAGAGCGGCCGGGTGATTCGGAGTTCAGATGGCGCGCGGTCGCCAAGCTGCCGTCGCGGCATTGGTGGGCGGTATGCCGCCGCGATAAAGCGGGTATGCAGACATCGCTTGACCACCACCGACATCCTCAGCAAGAGTTCCCCGCATTACCGCTTGAAGGCGGCGATGGCCCGCCTATCCCCCGGCATATGATGTTCTCATGGCCTTCTTCAGGAAGTCGGATAAGCCGTAAGTTATTTTGCTTTGGATGATTTAAGGACGCCTCCCTTCGGGTCGCGCTCTATTCCGCTTCGCTCCACCGAGCCGGCTTCGCCTGTCTCGGCCCTGCCGGGTTTCGATCGCTCACGCGCGATCCGGGCGGATCGCAGGCGGACATCGCTTGGGCAGCGATGGCGTTGGCCGGTCCCGGCCAGGCGGTGTGGGCGGTCGCTTCCCTCTAGGCCCGTCGCGGCGGGCGGCAAGCCGGCCTTTGGCGCGGCTCCTTCACTTGCGTTCCGGTCCTTTGGATGCAGCCCGCCGCTTTGCCGGGCCTGCCGGTGCGCTCTTGCCGCCCACTCCGCCGTCCGGGGCCGGGTATGTGCAAGAGGAGTAAAAGTCATGGAACTCAAGCATATCGACATTGCCTGCCTCTCGGTCTCGCCTGCGAACATGCGGGGCGTGAGGAAAACGCCGGATCTGACCAACATCCTGCCGTCCGTTCGGGCGCGGGGCGTGCTGGTGCCGCTGATCGTGCGGCAGAACGGCAGTCCTACTACCTATGAGATTGTCGCGGGCAAGCGGCGCTATCATGCCGCGCTGATCGTGGCGCAGGAGGAAGGAAGCGTCGATCCGCTGCCCTGTGCGATTATGGAGGCGGGCGATGACGCGGCGGCGCTGGAAGCCTCGCTGATCGAGAATATCGCCCGGCTCGATCCCGATGAGGTGACGCGCTGGGAGACGTTCACGCGGCTGGTGAAGGAAGGCCGGTCGCCGGAGGATATATCGCTGACCTTCGGCCTTACCGCCTTGCAGGTGAAACGAACGCTGGCGTTGGGCAATCTGTTACCCCGCATCCGCAATCTCTATCGCAGCGACACGATCGATGCCGTGACCGTGCGGCATCTGACCTTGGCGTCGAAGGCGCGGCAGCGTGAATGGCTGGCGCTGCTGGACGATGAGGATGCCCGGCCGCCCATGGGCCATCATGTAAAGGCGTGGCTGTTGGGCGGCAATGCTATCGCTACCGACAAGGCGCTGTTCGATCCGGCTGATTATAAAGGTGGGATCGTGGCTGATCTGTTCGGCGATCACAGCTATTTTGCCGACGCCGACCTCTTCTGGCAGATGCAGGAGGCGGCCATTGCCGAGCGCGTCGAGGGTTATCGCGATGCTGGATGGCCGGACATTGCCGTCATGGCGCGGGGTGAGGCTTTTCATGCGTGGGAGCATGAGCGATGCTCCAAGGCCAAGGGCGGGCGCATCTATGTGAGCATCGGCCATGGCGGCGACGTCAGTTTCCATGAGGGCTATGTGACCCTCAAAGAGGCGCGCAGGCTGGAACAGGGCGGGAGCGTGGAGAAGGCGGTTCGGCCCGAACTGTCCGCGCCGCTGGCAAGCTATATCGACCTGCATCGTCATGCCGCCGTGCGGGCCAAGGTCGCGGCAGCGCCCGCCATCGCCCTGCGGCTGATGGTAGCCCACGCCATTGCCGGTTCTTCGTTGTGGCGGGTCGACGTTGCCTCTCAGCGCGGGGCGAGCGATGCAATCAGCGAGAGCGTCGAGAATTGTGCGTCGGAAACTGACTTCGACAGGGAGCGGCGGTTTGCGCTGGACCTGCTCGGCCTCGATCCCGACATGCCGACCGTTACCGGCCACACCTATGATCGGGAGCTGATCCCGCTCTATTCGCGCTTGCTCGAACTTGATGACGCCATGGTGCTGGGCATCCTCGCCATCGTCATGGGCGAGACGCTGGAAGTGGGATCGGCGCTGGTCGAACTTCTGGGCGTTCAGCTCGGTGTCGACATGGCGTCCTGCTGGCAGGCGGATGACGTTCTGCTCGACCTGATCCGCGACCGGGAGGTGATGGGCCATGTCCTTGCCGATGTGGCGGGCAAGGAAGTCGCATCGGGCAATGCCGGGGCGACCGCGAAGGTGCGGCGGCAGATGGTCCGGGACTGCCTTGCCGGGGCCAATGGTCGGGAGAAGCGGGATGGATGGGTGCCGCGCTGGATGGCTTTCCCGCCCTCGACCTATACCGACCGGGGCGGGGTCGGCAGCGCCGAGCGGTGGGCGGCGGTGGCACCGCTGCTGGAGGCGAAGGATGAGCCGGAGCCGAAACAGGAACAGACTGGATCGGAAGCGTCAGAGGTTGATGAAGAGCGCGGAGGCGTGGCCGAGGACGAACCCGTCCAGCAAGCGGCATGATCGAGTCGATGGCAGGCGGCGGTTATCCGTCGCCTGCCTTCTTGCGGAACGTGTCCGTCAATACCCCTTTCGGGGGTGGTTTCTGACATCTGGCGTCATCGCTGGGTGCGAGGTCGGCTGGGCCAGCGGCGCGCTTCGTGGCCTGCGTCGCCCATGATCCCGATGTTTGGCTGAATGGATGCGGAGCGCTGCGGTAGGCAGCGCGAAGTTTCTGGCTGCGGTCATCGCGTGGGGTGCGATGGCGTCCGTTTGAGTCTTGTCGGCCTCCGGCGCGGCGGGGGTGGGCGTCGCTGCCCGATAGTCCCACCGCGGCGAGCCGCAAGTCGGGGCTTCGCCCCAACTCCTCCTCTGCGTTGCGGCCCTTGCGGGTGCGGCCCGCCTCTGACGGTGGGCCTTCCGGTCCGCTCCTGCCGCCCACCCCCGCCGTTCCGGCGGCCGGTGCGATGCGGGAAGGAGAAAGGAAATGGGGTATCAGGATAAGGGACAGACCGGCGCTACTCTTTATAGCGAGGTGACAGACCGGATTGTCGCGCAGATCGAGGAAGGCACCTTGCCATGGGTGCGGCCATGGGATGATGGCAGGGCAGCATTGGGCTTGCCGCGCAACGCAGGAACCGACAGGCGCTATTCGGGGATCAATGTGCTGATCCTGTGGAGCCGATTGTTCGAGGAGGGTTATGGATCACAGCGCTGGCTGACCTATGCCCAAGCGCAGGCGATGGGCGGTAATGTCCGCAAGGGGGAGCGCGGCACGACCGTCTGTTACGCGGATCGCTTCACCCCCAAGGAGGGCGACAACGTCCCGACCGGCCCGGACGGCGAGCCGCGACAGATTGCTTTCCTGAAGCGCTTCACCGTCTTCAACATCGACCAATGCGATGGATTGGGCGAGCGGGCTATGGCCGCCGTCACGACATGGAATGAGGCGCTGACCCTTCCCGTTGCGCAGGTGCTGATCGAGGCGACGGGGGCTGACATTCGCATCGGCGGCGGGGAAGCCTATTATGCCCCGCAGGATGACACTATCCGCGTGCCCCGGCCCGAACATTTCCATGAGCCGATCAACTGGTATCGCACGGCGCTCCATGAACTGGCGCATAATGCCGCGACCCGGATTATGCCGCGCCGCGTGAAATTGGCGCGGTTGTCAGCATGATCGCGCGCGCCCTGTTCGGCATAACCATCGTGGCTCCACCAACATGGAGCATCACGATCATGACCGACATACTGACCGAGGCGGGGACCGCGCGAGCGGCGCTGCTCGCCAACTTCAACGACTATCTCGTCAAGCAGCGCGGGCTGAGCGCACGAACGATCTATCACACACTGCGGTTCGCCAACCGGTTCCTCGATTATCGCTTCGGTGACGGAGCGATCTGTCTCGCGGACCTTCGCCCCGCCGATGTCATCGGCTTCATCGAGCATGTTCTGGCGGCAGCACGCCGCGACAAGACGGTTGCGACGCATGTTCGCACGTTCCTCCAATATCTGTTCGGGTGTGGGGCGACGGCCACCAATCTGGCGCTGAGCCTTCCCAAGACGGCCAAGCGCTGGGATGCACGACTTCCCCGGCATCTCTCGCCGGAAGGGGTTGAAGCGGTGCTCGCTTCGGCGCGCAGCAATCCGCGATATGGCTCGCGCGACTATGCGATGCTGTTGATGATGGCGCGGCTCGGCCTGCGCGCGGTCGAGGTCGTCGCGATCCAGCTCGACGACATCGATTGGCGCGCTGGCGAACTGACAGTGCGCGGCAAAGGCCAGTTGCACGACCGGATGCCGATTACGCCGGAGGTTGGCGACGCATTGAGCACGTATCTGCGCGAGGAACGTGGCCCAGCGACCTGCCGCACCCTGTTCGTCACGCAGCGCGCACCGTATCGGCCGTTCAAGGACGGGCAGATCGTCAACGCGATCCTCAAGGACGCGTTGAAGGCGACCGGACAGAAGCCGGTGACGCCCTATGTGGGATCGCACCTGCTGCGTCATAGCCTTGCAACCCAGCTGGTGAACGCCGGTGCGTCGCTCGACGAGGTCGGTGACGTGCTGCGGCACCGCTCGCGCTCGTCGACCATGATATATGCCCGGCTCGACATCGACGGGCTGCGGTCCGTTGCGATGCCCTGGCCGGTGGCGGGAGGCGCGCAATGAGCCTCACACCACACCTCGACCGCTATCTGGGCGTTCGCCGCAACCTCGGTTACGACCTGCGCACGAGCGAGCGCATCTTGCGCCGCTTCACGGGCCATGCCGACGCCGAGGGCGCCACATACATCGACACGGCGCTGTTCCTGCGCTGGCACGCGACGCTGGCGGAGGCGAACGGCTCGACCCGTGCCACGAGGCTCCGCGCCGTGCGCCTGTTCGCCCAATGGCTCAGCGGGTTCGATCCGGCGCATGAGGTGCCGCCGCAGGGGTTGCTGCCGGACTCTTCGAACCGGCCTCGTCCGCACATCTACACCAGCGCCGAGATCGCGGCGATCGTTGCAGCGGCCCGCGAACTGCCATCGGTCTATGGCCTTCGCGGCTTGACCTGCTCGACGCTGTTCGGACTGATCGCGGTCACGGGCCTGCGGATCAGCGAGGCGCTGGCGCTCGACCGGGATGATCTTGGTCAGGGCGTGTTGCGGGTCCGTCGTGGAAAGCTTGGCCGCGAGCGGCTGCTGCCACTCGATCCGGGCGTGGTGGCCAAGCTCGCCGCCTATCTTGCCGAGCGGGATAGGCTGATCGGCCACCCCGTGAAACCGTTGTTCGTCACCGACAAGGCGACGAGGCTCACCGACTGCACTGCCCGCTACAACTTCGCGCAGACGTGCCAGCGGATCGGGTTGCGATCCCGGCAACGGCATCAGCGACATGGCCGGGGACCGCGCATCCACGATCTGCGCCACACCTTCGCGGTGCGCACGATGATCGACTGGTACCGGACCGGCAAAGACCCGGCGCGCGAGATGATCCGGCTGACGACCTATCTGGGCCATACCGATCCCTCCAACACATACTGGTATCTGGAAGCGGTGCCGGAACTGCTCGATCTGGCGATGGCGCGTGCCACCGCTGGGGAGGTGGCATGATGAGCGTCGCCTTGCCCGCGCTGATCCAGCGCTTCTTCACCGACCGGCTGTGCACGCAACTGGAGGCGAGCCGCCACACGGTCGCGGGCTACCGCGACACGTTCCGGCTGCTGCTCCGATATGCGAGTGCCCAGCTTGGCAAGCCGCCGGTCAAGCTGACGGTGGACGACATCGACGCCGATCTGGTCGCCGACTTCCTCGTGCATACCGAGACGGCGCGTGGCAACAGCGCGCGCAGCCGCAATACTCGGCTCGCCGCCATCCGGTCGTTCTTCCGCTTCGTCGCGATGACTGACCCGGCCTGGCTGCTGCACTGCCAGCGCGTGCTGGCCATGCCCAACAAGCGCTACGTGAAGCGCACGGTAACGTTCCTCGATGCCGATGAGATGGCGGCGTTGCTGGCAGCACCGGATCGCTCGACGTGGGCGGGACGGCGCGACCACGCACTGCTCCTGCTCGCGGGCCAGACCGGCCTGCGGGCATCCGAACTGGTCGGCCTCACGCGGGGCGACGTGGTGCTCGGCTCCGGCGCGCACATCCGCTGCTTGGGCAAGGGCCGGAAGGAACGCGCCACTCCACTTCGCCGTGACACGGCCAAGCTGCTGGCGACGTGGATCGGCACCGACAAGGATGAAGGCAGGCCGCTGTTCCCGTCGATCCGGGGCGAACGACTGAGCCGCGATGCGTTGGAGCATCTGGTCCGCAAGCACTGCCTGACGGCTGCGCGGATATGCCCGAGCATCGGCGCAAAGCGGGTTACGCCACATACGCTGCGCCACAGCAACGCGATGGACCTGCTGCATCACGGCGTTGATCCAGCGGTGATCGCGCTCTGGCTTGGTCACGAGAACGTCGAGACCACCCAGATCTACATCCACGCCGACATGCGGATGAAGGAAAAGGCGCTCGCCCGCGTGGCTGCTCCGCCCACGCCGTCAGGCCGGTTCCGGCCCGACGACCAACTCCTCGCGTTCTTGGAAGGGCTCTGATTATGCCGAACCGTCGCACGGCCGAAGGCCGGAAAACCATCCTCAACCAGAGGCCGTGCGGCATAATCCGGGTCGCGGCATTATGGCCCTTATGCCGATATCGGCATAAGGGGCATTGGACCGGGCATCGTTCGCGGCTGGACCGTCTCCCCGATACCGGCTTTGGCAGTCCCGCCTATGCGCGGGAGGAGCTGATAGCCGAAATGGCCAGCGCCTTTCTCTGCGCCGAATTGGGCATCCTGCCGACCGTCCGTCATGCCGATTATCTGGGCACATGGCTTTCGGTCCTGCGCGAGGACAGCAAGGCGATCTTCCGTGCCGCCAGTCAGGCCAGCAAGGCCGCCGACTATCTGCTGGCCTTCCGGCATGGGGAAGAACAAGGGACGGAAGAACAAGGGGAGGAAGCGGCATGACCCATGACCCCCATGCCGCCGAGCGGCAGCGCTACCGCGCCGCGCTGGCAGGGCTTCCCGCCATCCCCCGGATCGTCTTCCTGCTGCATAGCCTTGATTGCCTGAACTATGAGCAGATCGCCTTCCGCATCGGGGAGGATGTGGGCGCGGTGGAGCGGCACTTCGCCACCGCGCTCAAGCATCTGGTGCGGGAGATAGACGGGCCTTTCCCATGAACCGCCATTTTGGCGACAGTCTCCCGGCCGCGCCCGTTCATCTTCATTTGGTGGACGGGCGCTCTTTGGCTAGGAGGGGGACGATGCGCACCGACCTCGACCATCTGCCAGCCTCCAAGCAGCGCGAACTGGAGCGCGTGGTGCAGATCATCTTCGAGGAATTCGGGGACGCCAACAACCTCGCCACCGGCAAGCGCAAGGCGGGCCGCATCCACAAGATCATCCTCTACGGCAGCTATGCGCGGGGCGGATGGGTCGACGAGCCGCACACCGCCAAGGGCTACAAATCCGACTATGACCTGCTCATCATCGTCAACCAGAAGGAGCTGACCGACCGCGTCCAATATTGGGAGAAGACCGACGAGCGCTTGATGCGCGAACTGGCCATCACCCAGACGCTCAAGACCCCGGTCAATTTCATCGTCCACACCTTGCAGGAGGTGAATGACGGGCTTGCCCATGGGCGCTATTTCTTCATGGACATCGCCCGCGAGGGGATCGCGCTCTATCAGGCCGACGATAGCGAACTGCACAAGCCGATGCCGAAAACGCCAGCGCAAGCGCTGGCTATGGCGAAGGAATATTTTGAGGAGTGGTTTCCAACCGCGAACCACTTTCACGGTTCAGCCATGCATTCTATTGAGCAGGGCTGGTTGAAGAAAGCGGCGTTCGATCTTCATCAGGCCGCAGAACGGCTCTATCACGGCGTCCTTCTGGTTTGCACTTTTTATACCCCACGCAATCACAATCTGGGCTTCCTGCGAACCCAGGCCGAGCGCCTCGATTTCCGGCTCTTCAACGTCTGGCCTCGCGACACGCGGGCCGAGCGGGCGATGTTCGAGAAGCTGAAAGACGCCTATGTGAAGGCGCGCTACTCGAAGCATTACACCATCAGCGAGGAAGAGCTGACCTGGCTCGGAACCCAGGTCGAGGAGTTGGGCCGCGTCGTCCAAATCGTCTGTAGCGAGAAGATCGCCGCTCTTGAGGCCGCCCTCTAGCCGGTGACGAAATTCTTGAGCGCCCGCAGATCGCGGGTGATCCATTTGGCATCCCGCGCGAACATCTCATCATCCATGCCGGGCTGACGAAACAGCGCCAGCATCACCTCCGCCCCGTCGCCATTCTGGATGACGCGGAGGGGAACATGGATTTCCTTGCCGTCCCCTGTATCGACGAAATGATCCATCACCCCATAATCATTATGGGGCGTGAACCGGATGGTGACCGGCCCCTCCGGACCATCGGCAAGCCATTTGTCACCTTCCTGCCGCAGGTCGGATTCGGCAAGGCCTGATGCCCATTTGGGGAAGACCTCCGGTCGCCAGATCGCTTCATAAAGAGCCTGCCAGTCGCGGTTGATGGAGATGCTGTAGGTGCGCGCGGGCAGCATGGCGCCGGTCCTTTTTCTGATTCGAATATCGTTGGCGGGTAGCGCCGTTCGGCGGCGCTGTCACCGATCGGTCGGAAGTGTCGCCCATCGGGAAATCAATGTGGACGCAGCGGCGGGGCGCTGCGAAGTGTCCGACGCACGGCCAAGGCCGAGTGTAATGCACCCTACGCACGGGTGCTGCGCAGATTTATCTATACTTTTCAGAGGGATATTGCCGAATAGGCTTATTCGGGGAAACGAAAAATCCGAATAACCTTATTCGATCCGTGGCTGGCCGATCAGCATAGTCCATTGGTTCGAAACGAAAAAGTCCGGCAAATAAGGCTATTGGCCGGGGCAAATGGCGGGCTGTTCCCAGCGACCTGAGAAGAGTGCGGGCCGGTCAATCCGAAGATGCGCACTTCAGTGCGCACCCTCTGTTCATGCGGATCGGCGCGCTGCTATCTCGATCCAACCGTGGCGGCGGTCCCTGAACAAAGGAACTGACATGCCCGTGATCACCATACAACTCGACGGAGAGCTGCATCGCCGCCTCAAGCGCCGTGCTGCTACCGCCAATCTCTCCATCTCCGCCCTCGTCCGGCCCCTGATCGAGGATGTCGCTGTCGGTCGCGGCGGCTACATCTTCACCGGCCAGGATGAACTGATGGGCATCGCGATCCAGACCTACGCCCTGGTCGCGGAACTGGTAGCCGACCAGTCGCCGCAATTGCTCGCCCGGGGGACGGCCAACGCCCGCCTGCTAATGCGGGACCGGGGGCTACTCGATCCATCCGAGGACCCGCTGGCTGATGTCGCGCACGGCGGTTCTTATCGTGGGGAGGATGGACAATGAGCATCTTCCGGAACGACACATTGGGCTCCATGACGCGCGGCGGTCAGGCCATTGTTCACAATCTGCGGATGACGATGCAGGTCATCCGTCAGACCGGCATTGCCTGCCTCATCGTCTGGGTCATGCTCACCGGCTGGGCGCTTCTGGAGTGGGTGCCGGCCTATACGCAATATCTGCTGAAGCGGATCGGCGAGGCTTGGTTTCAGGTCTATGTGGTGGGCAGTCCATCGAGCGCGATCCAGTTCATGACGCCGGCCGGCTTTCGCTACTGGACCCGGGCCGATGCGATCCTCCAGTCGAACGCCGCCCGAAAGGCGCTGGCCGAGGGACAGGAATATCTTCTCTTCTACGGCAGCGGCGCGGCGCTCATCGCGTTCGGTATCATGCTGTCCGTCTGGTATTATTTCACCAAATCCGGGCGGCATATCGGCTCCAATCAGTTCCTGCGCGGGGCGAGCTTCGCCAAGGCGCGAGAGTTGCGGCGGCGCTTGCGGCGACTACCCAAGGGCTGCCTCAAGGTCGGTGGCATTCAGATTCCGGCCGCCTACGAGCCGGAGCATCTGCTGCTGAGCGGTGCCCCCGGAACGGGGAAGACCAACATCCTCCACGTCATGCTCGAGGGCATCCGCAAGGAGGGCAAGCGTGCGATCGTCTATGACACGGCGGGCAGCTTCGTCGAACGCTTCTACCGTCCGGGCAAGGACATCATCCTCAATCCCTTCGATAGTCGATCGTCTCAGTGGGCGCCCTGGATGGATGCCCCTATCGACTATCATTACGATCAGATCGCGGAATCGGTCGTGCCTGACAGCGGCAAGGATCCTTTCTGGGCGAAGTCGGCACGGGGCACGCTGGTTGCGGTCATGCGCGGCTTGAAGGAGCAGAACCGGATGCTGATTTCGGTGATGCTCGACGTCATTACCCGTTCGGGTCTCAAGAGCCTGGCCGAATTCGTGGAAGGGTCTGACGGCGCGGCGTTCATATCGCAGGAAGGGGAGAGGACATCGGCTGGTATCCAGGCCGAACTCGCCTCCGTGCTGCGCGGGTTCCGCTATCTTGACGACACGAGAGCTGGTCTCTCCATCCGCCGGTGGGTGACCAATGAGGATGACGACGGCTGGCTGTTCATCACCGTCAAGGCCGACCAGCTGCCGACCCTCCGCCCGCTTATCACCATGTGGCTCGACATCGCCATCAATGCGATCATGAGCATGACACCCGATCAGCAGCGACGGCTCTACTGCGTCATCGACGAACTGCCTTCGCTGCAACGCTTGCCGTCGCTTTCGGATTTCCTGGCCCGTGCCCGCAAATATGGTGGCTGCGGTATCCTGGGATTTCAGTCCTATCCCCAGCTTGAGGCGACCTATGGTCGGCAGGAGGCGGCGGCCCTCACTGGCTATTGCTCCACCTGGGTCGCGCTGCGAGCCAATGACGAGCCCACCGCGCGGCATATTTCCAGCAATCTGGGGCAGGTCGAGCAGGTCGAAGCCAATGAGGGCATGTCCTACGGCGTCAACGACATGCGCGACGGGGTCAGCCTCTCGCGGACGCAGGTTACGCGGCCGCTGGTGCTTCCCACCGAGATCGTGAACCTTCCCAATCTGACCGGCTATCTGCGGTTCGGGCGGGATCTTCCGGTGATCCGGTTCACTGACCGCTATCATCCCGCAAAGGCGGATCAGCCCGCCTATGTCGATCGCACCGAACCGGCGGTTCGGCTTGATCCGATAGCGTCAGAAACCATCGATCCAACCGCTGCCAGCGCTCCAGACGATGCCGACAGTCCCGATGCGACCAACGGCCGCCATCGTCCCACGGACATACGTCTCATCGGGCAAAGAAGCGGCGCAGACGGCGGGGCCATCTGGCAGCAGAGTCGACCCAACGGTCCATTCCGGCCCGCCGACCCCGCTTGATCTTCACCCTATCTTCTCACCGAAAGGAATTTCTCATGCGCCGTGTCACACGGAATTTTGTCGAGCCCAGATCATTGCCTTTAGAGGAGCCTCAAGCTCCAGAGGATCATATGATCGCGCCGATCAGCGTCCGCATCGGGACCGCAGTTAGGATGACCGGGATCGGGCGGTCAAAGCTCTATGAGCTGATCCAGCAAGGGGCGATCGATGTGGTCAAGATCGGTTCGGCCACGCTCATTCCGGTCGCCAGTCTGCATCGGTTGCTGGAGCGAAATCGGAGGTGAGAATGAGACGGTCGGAACATTCTACTCACTCGGCTTTGGAGTATCGCTCATCGATACCATCAATGTCCTGCGGGTTGGAAACGTTTGATACCGCCCGTTAGGCATTGATTAACAATAGAGCCCTTGCTCCCCGTGCCATAGCCGCCGGACGTCAGCCGGACCTGCCCGTCTCAAAAATTGGACGTCTCTTCCATCGGAGAAAGGCTGGTGTTCCGGCCAATATTTATTTATGCCCTCGAAACGAATACGGTTCTGATCTTTAGTTAAAGGATGCTGTCGCGTCGAGCCATGACCGAATTGAAATCAAGCGATACTCATTGCGTTGCCGGCCGGCATTGGTTTCAAAGGCTGCATCATCGGGCTGGTCACACACATGAGGTGAGGCTTGCCGTTCGGCCATTTGGCAATTCGCATCTTTTAGCTGTGGTCCTCCTTCTGCTTGGAACTATACTCACGAGAGTAACATTCATAGGCGATCCGGCTGTTCATATGGACGAGGAGTTCTACCTGCTCGTCGCTGACCGCATCTGGCATGGAGCCCTGCCCTATGTTGACATATGGGACCGCAAGCCCATCGGGCTCTTCCTGATTTATGCGTTGTTGCGCCCGCTAAGTCCAACTGGGATAGTTGCCTATCAGATAGGAGCATTTTTCAGCGCATTCATGACGGCAATCGTCATTCGGCAAATTTGCTTACGCTTCTGCAATAATGGCTGCGCTATCCTCGGCGGGCTTCTGTATCTTCTTTTTTTGCCGCTGCTTGGAGGCATGGGGGGACAGGCCCCGGTGTTCTACAATCTGCCGATGGCGGTAGCCGCTTTGCTAATCCTGCAAGCACAAGGATCCGCCTCCAGTCGATCAGTTCATCGTTACGCATACATAGCAATGGCACTTTGCGGCATTGCCATACAGATCAAATATTCGGTGGTTTTCGAGGGAATGGTCTTCGGATTGTGGCTACTGCAGATCAAATGGCGTGATGGCGCTTCGATATTTGACCTGATCCGGTTCGGTTCGGTTCTTATTACGATTGCCCTCACCCCAACTGTCGCAGTCGCAGCCGCATATGTGCTAGGCGGGCATTTCTACGAATTCTTTGACGCCAACTTCCTTTCGATCATGAGAGTTGTCCCGCCGCAGCCTGCAAGGAGATTGGAATTCTTGGCAGGCACAGTTTATTCCATCCTGCCCTTGCTGCTCATGGCCATTGCAGCAACCCTGTTGCTCTTGCGACGTCCGTTTCAAGCCAAAAACCTTTTCCTTGTGACTTGGGGAGCGGCGGCAATCGGAGGATTTTTCGCTCTAGGGAATAATTACGCGCACTATGCACTCCCGGCCATCGCGCCACTGAGCATTCTGAGCGCAACTCTATTCCCGCGTATGGGCATCGGCTTAGTGGCCGGTGGCGTATGGTACATAATTTCGTTTGCAATGCCGGCTTGGGGCGTACCGACCATCCGCGAGCATCATATTAATTCCATGGTCACCGCTCTGCGCCCCTACGCAGCACACGGATGCATTTATGTGAACGATGGCCCGCCCATCCTTTATTTGTTAACGTCATCCTGCCTTCCTACGCCTTATATTTTCCCAGAGCATTTGAATAATGCCGGTGAAAGCAAGGCTATAGACGCGGCCCGCGAAATGAAACGCCTGCTGCGAACGCTCCCTTCGGCTATTATGGTAGCGGATAAGATTTTGGACCACCCGCGCAACCGGAACACGGCCGCCATGATCGATGCCGCCATCGCCGCACATTATCACGAGGTTGTCCGTCTGCCCGACGTGTTCGGAGGCCGGCAGCAAATCATATACGCAAGGAACGATTTTCAGTGAGCAACAGAACGCAAATCATCCTGCTGTTGCTCGTTGCATTTCTTGTGCGAATTTTTGCCGTTTGGCCTTTTTCAATACATCATCCCGATGAAATATTTCAATATTTAGAACCAGCTCACCGTCTGACATTCGGCTACGGCACGATACCTTGGGAATATCGATACGGGATGCGTAGCTGGCTTATTCCCTTGCTTGCCACGCCCCTGATGGCATTGGGTCATGTCATCGCGCCGTCGACGCTCCTGTACGCCAAACTACCGATCCTCCTATCAATTGCGTCCGGCCTTTCTATCACTTGGTCAGCCTGGACCATCGGTCGGCGCATGGGTCCTGTCCATGGTTGGATTGCTGGATTTGTGGCGGCGACCTGGTTTGAACAGATATTCTTCTCCCTCCATCTGCTGACCGAAACATTGGCCACCGGTTGCATATTGCCAGCGGCCGCCCTTTTGACATGCAGGGATGTGTCGTACCGGCAATGGCTGTGGGCTGGCTTTCTGCTTGGGTTGGCGTTCATACTCCGCTTCCAATATGCGCCCGCAATTATGCTTTTGCTTCTCATAAGCAGTGTTTCCAACATCCGTCGTTGTTGGCTTCCCATTCTTATCGGCGGCCTCGCCGCGCTGATCCTTGCAACGGTGGTAGATTTGGCGATGGGCCAGATCCCTTTCAGTTGGATCGTTGAAAATTTCAGGCAAAATCTGATCTTGAACCGCTCGGCCAATTATGGTGTTGACAGCCAGATCGCGTACCTCGCTTTGATTTGGCAATATTGGGGTTGGGCAGCAGCCCCGCTATTCCTGCTTATCCTTCCAGCAATAGAGAAAAATAGAGCGATATTTTGGGTCGCCATTCTCAATCTTGCTGTTCACATGGTCATAGGACACAAGGAATATCGCTTCATATTCTTGACTGTCACGATCCTTATTATCCTGGCTGCCATAGGATCGGCCGAGTTGGTGGTACGATTTTCTGCTCGGTTCAACGTCAGGGCATCTTATGTGGTACCCGCGCTGCTACTCCTCTGGCTCGGCAGTTCAACGAGCCTGGCGGTGGCTGAACCGATGCAATCGCGCTGGACTGCCTTTGGCCCCGGCATGCAACTAGTCAGGAAATATGGCGCCGCTCCGGGAAGCTGCGGTCTCGCACTGCATCATCTGCGGTTCTGGCAAACTGGCGGGTACAGTTATCTCCATCGGGACATCCCGACCTATCTCACCGGATGGAGCAACGCTGATCAAATGAACCGTCAGGATTTCCTGAACGCGGCTGCAGGATTCAATGGAATTATAGCACCCCAAGGCTCGATAAGCGCCAGTACCGGTTATCATCGCGTGGAATGCGCGGGATTCGAAGCCGACGCAAACGCGGCCAACGCTCGCGTGTGCCTATATGTCCGACCGGGCGGCTGCAATCAGCATGCAGCGGAACATTGGTCAGTCCAGAATGTCCTGCTCAGACACGATCAGTAACCTCGGCAATCTATACTTTTTCTTTCGTTAATCAGTTCGATATAATGGCAGTGAAGCGACCTCTGGGGGGATTCCATGCAGCAAGCTTTACATCGGCCCGAAATCGGCTCCGCCTTACGCCCGTTGGAGCTATGCGTGGTTGTGCCTGTACTCAATGAGCGGGCCAATATCGCCGAACTGATTGACCGTGTGAGCAATGTCCTGAGCGAGATTGAATGGGAGATCATGTTCGTCGACGACGGTTCTTGTGACGGCACCCCGGAACTAATCAGCCAGCTCGCCGCCACAGATCGCCGTATCCGGCTCATCCGGCGCTTCAATCGGCGCGGGCTTTCTTCTGCGGTGATCGAAGGCATGATGGCATCCACCGCACCCGTCGTTGCCGTGATCGACGGCGACTTGCAGCATGATGAGACACTGCTACCGAAGCTCTATCAATCCATTACCGAAGATCGCAACGATGTTGCCGTTGGCACCCGCTACACAGCCGAAGGTTCGATCGGGGAGTGGGATCGCAAACGCGCGTGGATCAGTGCATTTGCGACACGTCTTGCCGAAGCCATCGCACGGACGCCGCTCAGCGACCCTATGAGCGGATTTTTTGCGGTCCGTCGCGAGACAATTGCGGAACTGGCACCACGCCTTTCCGGCATCGGTTATAAAATTCTTCTCGACATCATGGCATCGGCGCCACGGCCATTGGAGGTGGCGGAATTTCCATACACTTTCCGCACGCGGCAACATGGAGAAAGCAAGCTCGACAACATAGTTGCGCTTCAATATCTGGAAATGCTGGCTGAAAAGCGGGTCGGACATTTGGTACCGATCAAGTTCCTCAAGTTCAGTTGCGTCGGTGCCTTGGGCTTGGGCGTTCACATGATAGTCTTGTTGACTCTTATCTCGGCTCATGCCGCCTTTGGTACGGCCCAGACGGTGGCCGTATTGACTGCGATGACATTCAACTTCCTGTTGAACAACAGCTTCACTTATCGGGATCAGCGATTGAAGGGGCTGCGAATGCTGACAGGTCTCCTTAGCTTCTATGCGATCTGCGGCCTGGGGGCGATTGCCAATGTCGGGGTAGGCGAAATGTTATTCGGCTCCCATTATGATTGGTGGTTTGCGGGGTTGGCCGGAGCGGCAGTTGGATCGGTATGGAATTATGTGATGGGTAGTCTGTTCACCTGGCGAAAGTCCAGCTGACTGCGCGCGTAGAAGACTTTTGCGCCTGTCGATGAAGTAAGAGCTGTATAAATTTCGCCGGTTTGGGCGGCATTCGGGGGGGCACGATGGATCAAGCTGAGACTGTTTCTGCTGACTGGGCTGTTTCGATAGACGATATGGCGGTCCAGGCTCCGATTAATGCTCGAATGCGAGAGAATCAGGGAGTTGCAGCCCGGCTGGTCGCGGCAAGCTCTCTTATGCTGTTCTTGGAATTGGCGTTGATCCGTTGGCTCGGGGCCAACGTGGTTCACCTGTCTTATTTCTCCAATTTCGTGCTGCTCGGATCATTCTTGGGGATCGGTGCCGGTTTTCTTGTCAGCCGCAAAAGCTGGTCGATCATCCCTGTTTCGTTGCCTCTCCTCACCATTCTGGTGATCGGTGTCTTGAAATTTCCAGTCAGCATTGAGCGTAGCGGATCTGATGTGATTTATTTCACGTCGCTGACCATCAGTGGTCCCCCGGCATGGCTTGCGCTACCTGTTGTATTCGCGCTGGTTGCGGTGATCCTTGCTGGACCGGCCGAGGCAGTCGGCCGATGCTTCGGCAAGATACCGCCTCTATGGGCCTATCGTTACGATCTCATCGGATCGCTGATCGGAATTATTGCCTTTTCCGCGCTGAGCTTCATGCAGGCGCCGCCAATATGCTGGGGGCTTATTGTCGTCTCCGTTTATCTGTGGCTGACTGATCGGCCACGACGGCTAGTCGCCTGCGCCTGGTCGATCGCGCTGGTCCTAATGCTTGGAGCAGAGACGTTGTCTCCCGGCGTGAGTTGGTCGCCCTATTACAAGATTACCACACAGGAGGTTCCCGACATTGGTGCCGCTGAGAAAGGCTTCCTGTTGATTAAGGCTAATGGCGTTCCACATCAACTGATGGCTCCGGCCCAATGGAAAATCGGGCAGGGCGAACGGATTTACGGAACGCCTTATCTTCGTCTTCCCGGCAACAGCCTAGAGAGTGTCTTGATTATCGGTGCTGGTTCAGGTTCCGATGTTGCGATCGCCCTCAAGGAAGGCGCGAAGCATGTCGATGCGGTGGATATCGACCCGCGCATTCTACAGATCGGTGCTGAGAAAAACATCGACCGTCCCTATGTAAGTTCAAGAGTGACCCGACACGTCAACGACGGCCGCGCCTTCTTGGAAAGCACGGACAGGAAATACGATCTGATTCTGTTCGCCTTGCCGGATTCCCTGACACTGGTTAGCGGAGCTTCCCAAATTCGTCTGGAATCCTTTCTGTTCACGAAAGAGGCGATGGAATCAGTACGTCGTCACCTCAAGCCGAACGGTGCTTTCGCGATGTACAATTATTATCGCGAGAAATGGCTGATTGATCGGTTAGCCGGTACAGCGGCGTCCACGTTCGGTCACGCTCCATGTGTCGACACCTTTAACGAAGCGCAGGCAGTGATCGCCGTCGCGATGAGGCAGACGGACCAGCGTTGTAAGCAGGCATGGGGTGTAGGTGCAGACCAGCGCGTTGCTCCGGCTACTGACAATGCTCCGTTCCTCTATTTCAAGGGTGGCTCATTCCCGCCGCTCTACACGGTCACTTTGTTCGCTATCCTGGCGGCATCGCTCTTGGCAGTGCGGGGTCTGGGCGGACCCATCCGGCAGATGCGACCTTATGCCGACCTGTTTTTCATGGGAGCGGCGTTCCTGCTCCTGGAAACGAAAAATGTCGCGACTTTCGCCCTGCTTTTCGGGACGACTTGGTTCGTCAATGCCCTGGTCTTCGCCGGCGTTCTGGTCGTCGTACTCGCTGCGGTTGAGACGACACGGAAGCTGCGCACTCCACCGCTTCCGGTGGTGTTTGCCGGGATTGCTGCGTCATTAGCGATTGCCTGGTATGTACGGCCAGAGTGGCTTCTGCCGTTGCCATTCTACCCGCGGCTGATCACCGCGACTGTTCTTGCATTTCTGCCGATTTTCCTGGCCAATATTGCGTTCGCAAAGAGGTTCCAGGAATCCTCTGACTCGCAATCGGCTTTTGCTATTAATCTGCTTGGAACGATCGTCGGCGGCTGTCTGGAGTATTCTGCGCTTTTCACAGGTTATTCCAATCTGTTGATCATCACTGGGCTACTCTATCTCATCGCATTCCTGCTGGTCCCACGGGCTAGCCAATCGTATTCATGAGGCTGTATGTGCGGGGTTGGCGGGAGTAGCGTAAGCCATTGGCTTGTTGCAGGAAATTGGGTATCTAGACCAAACTGCAACGAGGCAAAAAATGCCACAGGCCACACCCGCCGAGGGCGACGATAGCGCGCCTCTGATTCGTTTCCAGCGGTAGGACGCAAGAAACTCACGGGCGCCTTTGATGGCGGCCGGTTGACCTCGGACGGCGGCGTTCTTCTGCACAATGGAAACTAATTGTCTGGCGGGGGACCGCGCGTCTGCCAGTAGTCTGGTGATAGGTTCTGCTTCTGGCTCTGCGCCTCGCATCGCGGCATAAGCTGCCGCGCGCCAGTAATAATTTGCCATCCTAGGGGGCAGTGGAAGCGCGTCTTCGCGCGATAACACCGTACGCTGGCCATTATTGTTCTTCCATGCCGCAACGGGGATCGGGACAGAAACGGCGCTTCTTCGGTGTCGCCTTGCCGGCGCTGTGTTTCGCAGCCATTTGCTCGCCAGTGATGGCGCAGAATGAAGGAAAGAGCGCGTCGACCTTGTCGGGCGGCTTCGACCTGATCGAAACGCGGATGGGGAAGGGGGACGATGCCTTTCTTCTCGACGGGACCTTTTCCTACGGCGGTGCGACCGATCAGGTCATGCTGGTGACTCAGGGAGGCGGAGCGCTGGGCGGTCAGATCGATGAGGTGCAGGCGCGCCTCTTCTTTGGACATACGGTGAGAAACATGACGTGGTTGGCGGGTGTGCGGAAGGATTTCAAACCCCATCCGCGCGACCTCCACGCCGCGATCGGAGTGCAGGGCACAGTGGGCTCGCGCCTTAGCTGGGAGAGCTACCTCTTCCTCTCGGACGATGCGCAACTGACAGGTGAAGGGCAACTCATCTGTATCGCTCCGGTGAGGGCCGCCTTGCGGTGATCGGCTGATATTTCGAGATGGCACTGGTGCAAGCGCCGGTGTTTGCACCGATACTAAGGACGGTGCGATGAGCCAGATCACAGTAATTTCAGGGCCGGAGCGGTGCCGGGTGTGGAGCGACGAACAGAAGCGAGAGCTGGTCGCGGCAGTCTCGGCGCCGGGGCGAACGTAGCGGAGATTGCCCGCCGTGCTGATCTACGGCCGAACCAGATCTACAGGTGGCGGCGACAGATGGAGCAGGCAGCGCAGGGCTTTGCCGAGGTGCAGGTGCATCCTGATCCGGCACCGGTCATTGGGACGGCGATTGTCGTGGAGTTCGAGCGGGCGATCGTGCGCATTCCCGCTGGCGCATCCCCTGGGCTGGTTTCGGCAGTGCTGCGGTCGGTCAAGCCGTGATCCCAGTTCCCTCCGGCGTTCGGATATGGATTGCAACAGGGCACACGGACATGCGGCGCGGCATGCGCAGCCTGGCCCTGCAGGTGCAGCAGAGTTTCGGACGCGATCCCTTCGCGGGCGATCTCTACATTCCGGGGGCGCCGCGGCGACCTCTGCAAGATCATCTGGCATGATGGCATCGGCATGTCGCTTTATGCCAAGCGTCTCGAGCGCGGGAAGTACATCTGGCCCTCTGCGGTGGACGGCGTGATTGCCATTTCTCCCTCGCAGATGGCCTGCATGTTGGAGGCGATCGACTGGCGTAATCCGCAGGCTACATGGCGCCCGACATTGGCCGGATAAAAGCCACGGCATGACCTAAGAAGCTAGGGATTCCGGTGCTTTTTGGCTATGCCATTGGCCATGGGGACCGAAGCGCAAGCAGAGATCGACAGCCTTCGCGAGCGGCTTGCCGCTGCCGAGGCTGTCGCCGCTGAAGTCGCCCGCATCAAGGCGATCAACGCCGACCTGGAAGCCCGTAACGCCCTTCTCGAACTGCAGAACGAGAAGATGCGTCGCACCCTTTTTGGCCAGCGATCCGAACGCACGTGCCATCTGCTCGACCAGATGGAACTGACCTTCGAAGAGTGCGAGACCGGCGCCAGCGAAGATGAGCTCCTGGCTGCCCTGGCAGCGGCAAAGACCAACGTCGCGCCGTTCGAGCGCAAGCGGCCCGCCCGCAAGCCCTTGCCCGAGCATCTGCCGCGCGAGCGCGTCGTCATCGCCGCGCCCGAGGCCTGCCCCTGCTGCGGCTCGGATCGGCTGTGCAAGCTGGGTGAGGATATTACCGAGACACTTGAGGTCGTGCCGCGCCAATGGAAGGTGGTCCAGACCGTGCGGGAGAAGTTCTCCTGTCGTGTTTGCGAGAAGATCACGCAGCCGCCGGCGCCGTTCCATGTGACGCCTCGCGGGCTCTTTGGTCCCAGCTTCCTGGCGATGCTGCTGTTCGAGAAGTTCGGCGCGCATCAGCCGCTCAACCGCCAGCGGGACCGCTATGCCCGGGAAGGCGTGGATCTGAGCCTTTCCAACCTGGCCGATCAGGTCGGCGCCTGCACCGCCGCGCTGATGCCGCTCTATCTGCTGATCGAAGCCTAGGTCCTGGCGGCCGAGCGACTGCATGGGGACGATACGACGGTGCCGGTGCTGGTCAAGACCAAGACCGCTACGGGCCGGATCTGGACCTATGTCCGGATGATCGACCTTTTGGCGGACCTGCGCCGCCCGCAGCGATCTTCCATTATTCCCGCGACCGGCGGGGCGAGCATCCTGTGGGCCATCTTCGCAGTTGGAGAGGCATTCTTCAGGCCGATGCCTATGCCGGCTATAATGCGTTGTTCCATGCCGACCGCCTGCCGGCGCCGCTCACCCGCGCCCTGTGCTGGAGCCATGCGCGCCGCTATTTCTTCGAGCTGGCCGATGTCGCCGCGCAGCTCAAGAAGCGCCGCAAAAAGGCCGTCATCTCGCCGCTGGCGGTGGAGGCGGTCCGCCGTATCGACGCGATCTTCGACATTGAGCGCGCCATCAACGGCAGACCAGCCCAGGAGCGCCTCGCCCTTCGGCAGGAGCTCAGCGCTCCGCTGGTTGCCGATATGGAAGAATGGATGCGCGACAACCGGTCAAAGCTGTCAAAGAACAGCGATGTGGCCGAGGCCATGGATTACATGCTCAAGGCTTGGCCGGCCTTCGCCGCGTTCCTCGATGATGGCCGCATCTGCCTCTCGAACAACGCGGCGGAACGCGCGCTGAGAAGTATCGCATTGGGCAGAAAATCGTGGCTCTTCGCTGGTTCAGACCGCGGCGGCCAGCGCACCGCCTTCATGCTGAGCCTCATCGGCACAGCAAAGCTCAACGATATCGATCCGCAGGGCTGGCTCGCCGACGTTCTCGCGCGCATCGCCGACATCCCCCAGAACCGTCTCCACGAACTGCTGCCCTGGAACTGGGCACCGCAGAGGATCAACGCGAAGCCGCCTGATCTGTGGCCTTCACCGAATGCCTACACTCATCTATCAGGTGCCGATCACAGGGCGGCTCTATCTCGAACCACGCGTGTCGGTGGGATGGTCCGCGCAGGGCGCAGATGGACAGGGCATGGCCTCCGGCCTCACCGAAGGCGAAGGGACGCTCCGCCTCCGCTATCGGCTGACGCCCAAGATCAATATCTATACAGCGGTGATCCATGAACGACTGCTTGGCGGCACCCGTCGGCTGGCGCGTCAGTCGGGCGATGCGTCGCATTCGACCATGGCGGTGATCGGGTTCGGCTTCAGCCTGTGACTTCTCAGATCTGCCAGGGTTCGGCTCTGGCGGCATGTCGCGAACCCATCGGCGTCGCAAGCTCGATCGGCGCCGGGCGGTAAATTTCCGGCAGTGGGCACGAGCCTGCCGCAACAGCTGCGATCATGGAAGCAGGCGGCCCCCCCTACTCCGCACCGCCAAATAGGCGCCCGATCGGAAAGCCGTCGCGCATGATTGGAGAACCCAGAACGATATAGCTGAAATATTTCTCGATGCCCGCGTCGCTCTCCAGCAGCCCCTCGATGATGCGCTGATAATGGCTGACGCTGCGGGCGACGACCTTCAGAAAATAGTCATAGCCTCCGCTGACATGTGGCACTTGACGATTTCGCATACTTCCCTCGCTCGCGCGAGGAAGCGCCCGAAATCGGCAACGCGGTGATCGGCCAATGTCACCTCCGTGAACACCATCAGGTAATCGCCCATTTTCTCAAGCGCGACCCGCGCACCGTAGGATTTTATGTAACCTGCATCCTCCAGCCTCTTCAGCCGGCTGAGACATGGACTGGCGGACAAGCCGATGGCGTTCGCCAGACCGACGTTCGTGACGCGACCCTGTTCCTGGAGATAGGACAATATCTTTAAATCCAACCGGTCCAGTTTTTCCATTGCACGCTCCACCCGCGCGATCCGCGCGGCCAATGCTATGATTTTTCGGTCGGCAGAATCCATCGGCTCGATACGTCCAAGCCTGCTATTTGGATTGTACAAAGCTCCTAAACCGCAGAATCTTTGGCGGCATTACCGCATGATGGACCGGCAGACCCCTTGGCCTGCCGAAATCAGATGGGACGGGGAAACAGACCAGCGAAATGAAGCTCGACCGGATCGTATCGAAGAAGATCCAATCTAAGCGGTTTCGCTATGCGGTTCCGCGAAGATCGTGTCGGCAACGAAGTGCGCGGCCAGCGCGCCGACAAGCTGGGCAGCGACGAAGGCGGGCACGCAGGCCGGGGCGATCCCGGCGAAGCTGTTGCTCAACGACCGGGCGATGGTGATTGCAGGATTGGCGAAGCTGGTCGCCGAGGTGAACCAATAGGCTGCGGTGATGTAGAGCGCGACGCTGATGGGGATGCTCTCGGGCCGCATCTTCGCCGTTCCGAGGACGGCGAGGATCAGCCCGAATGTCGCGATGGCTTCGCCCGCGAGCTGGCCGGGACCGCTGCGGATCTTGGCCGACAATTGGAGGATCGGCACGTCGAACATCAGATGCGCGAGCCAGACGCCAACTATGCCGCCAACGAGTTGGGCAGCAACGTAAGCGATAGCCGTATCGGTGCGGATGTGGCCGCGCAGCCGCATGACCAGCGTGACGGCCGGGTTCATATGGGAACCGGACACCGGCCCGAACATCGTGATGAGGACGAACAGAATCGCGCCGGTCGCGAGCGTATTGCCGAGAAGGGCAATGGCGACGTTCCCGCCGGCAAGCCGCTCGGCCATGATGCCCGAGCCGATGACCGTGGCGAACAGCATGAAGCTGCCCGCCGCCTCGGCGAAGACGGCACGCCGGGTCACGCGGCCGTTATGCGGTTCCCCGCCCCATCGACGACCTGCTCGCCGTCCTCCTTCGCGAAGGCTCCGCGCTGCGCATCCGGCAGGATGTCGAGCACTGCCTCGGACGGCCGGCAGAGCTTCACGCCGAGCGGCGTCACCACCAGCGGACGATTGATGAGAATGGGGTGCGCCATCATCGCGTCGATCAAGGTTTCATCGGATAATGTATCGTCACCCAGGCCGAGGTCGGCATAAGGCGTGCCTTTCTCGCGCAGGAGTGCGCGCGGCGTCATGCCGGCGCGCTCGATCATTTCGATGAGCAGTGCGCGCGACGGCGGTGTCCTCAGATATTCGACGACATGCGGCTCGACCCCCGAATTACGGATCAGCGCCAGCGTGTTCCGCGAAGTTCCGCAGCCGGGATTGTGATAGATGACGATGGTGGTCACGGGCGCCCGGTCCTTCAGCAACAAGTGAGGTCGGCGAGCAGCGGCTCGCAGAGTTCGGCGCGGCCCTGACAGCAATCCTTGGCGAGAAAGATCATGAGGCCGCGAAGCGTGTCGATATTGGCGCGCTGAATCTGATGCCGGCCGCGCTTGTCGGCGCTGACGAGGCCAGCCTTCGCCAGAACAGCGAGATGGGTGGAAAGGGTGCTTTGGCTCAGGCCGCTGGCTTCCACGAGCGCCCCCGTGGACAGACCGTCGGGCTCATGCCGGACGAGCAGGCGAAAGGCATCGAGCCGCGTGGGGTGTGCGAGCGCCGCAAGAGCTTTGAGAGCGAGGTTCGGATCCATGCATCGGATTTATCCGATGGGTTTTCATCTGGCAATATGCATCGACATTTCCCGATAGATTAGAGTGATCACCATCGTCTTGCCGTCTATGGAAGACTTGGCGGCCCTTCCCATTGCATCGATGCAGATTTCTTGAGCCGTTGCCGCAACCAGGTGAGGCCGGGTGCCTGATGGTGTTGCATCATCACCCGCATGTTCGGCAATGGGATAGGGGGGCTCGAAGATGTCGAGAGACAGCGCCCCAGCCATGACGCACGCCAGTCTTTCGTGCGGTCGAGCAGACCAAGCCGGCCTGTTCATGAATCACAATACTATCTAATTTGGCGTCGAATCGCTTGCCCCACGCTGCGCTGAGGGAGGGGCAGCCTTGCACCATGGCGGAATGAATATGCGAATGAAATTTGGCGCCCCGGTCGATTTGCGCGCCATCGTCCCTACGCCGGATATAAGCACATGAGCGACCCGGACATCTCGCGCCTCACTGACAAGCAGAAAGAATGCCTTCGCTTGGTCGCCCAGAATCTCAACACCAAGCAGATCGCCAGGCAGATCGGCAAATCAGATCATGCGGTGAACCAGCGGGTGCGCCAGGCATTGCGCGCGCTGGGGGTTGCCGATCGTTTCGAAGCCGCCCGCATCCTCTCTGAGGTGGAGGGACGGCAGACATATCAGCCATTGATATATCAACCGGAAGAGGTTGCCCTCGCCCCGCAAATGTCGATTGTTGGGGGGCAGGAGATGCCGGTCGAACATCAAGCGCTGCGCATCCCTCCGCTGGGAGGCCGAGACAATGATCTAGATGCGTTGCAACGCATGAAGTGGATCCTGAGCCTGGCGCTCATGATCGGCGGAACGGTTGCCGCGCTTGTCGCGGCCGGCCTGTGGATCATGTCTTTCTTTTCATAGCGGTCGCGCGTTCAGACAATCCGACTTTCAAGACGACGCTCGTCGTCCAAGGAGATCCCATGTCCAAAGCTGACAGCCCCATGCCGCTTAGCAAAAATGCCGCCCAGACGGTGGTCACCGACCTGAACATGGCTTACGCCAAGCTCGACGATTTACTCGCCCACACGCTCCGGGCCAGCGCGAACATGATCGAAGTGGGGCGGTCCATGGGACTTGATCCTCTAAGCGGGCAGAAGATTTTTTCCGACCTTACACGCTGTACAAACGCCATATTGCAAAGCCGCCAGAGCCTGGTCGAGGCGCATAGCAAGGCGCACCGCATCCGCAAGCGCTCCGAGGTCGCCGACGAGAATCTTTTTGGCTGCCCCCGGGAGAAAATGCAGAGCGGCAAGGCGGGCGTGCCGTCGCTGTTCGGCGATATGCCCGGCAGTGCCGCCGCCTGAGAGGCCGCCTATCTCGGGGAAGTCGAATGGATCTGTCCGCCGCCTTCAATGCAGCTCTGATCTGCATAGCGCTTTATGTCTGGCTCCAAGGTGGCTGGGCAGGAAAAGCAGGTGCCTTGCTCGTCATGCTGGCGAGCGTGCTCACCTATATCGGAATGGGTGGCCATCATCCATTCGGCAAGCCCAACCCTCTGGTGTTCAGCGGCGACCTGCTGCTGCTGATCGGGTTCATCTATCTCGCGCTGACCTCGTCACGATGGTGGCCGATCTGGGCAGCGGCCTTCCAATTCAATGGCGTCTGTTCGCACCTGGTTGCCTGGGCAGCGCCCAAGCTGGTTTCCAAGGTCTACTACAGCATGACCACCGCCTGGGGCATTCCCATCCTGATCGTCATGGCCGTCGGCGTGCTGATGGATCAACGTGCCTCGAGGAGGCTCGAAAATGGGGGGATTCAAGGATGACCGCCATGTTCGGCCAACGCGCAGCACTGCTCCGCCCCACGGATCTGAAGGCGATCGAAAACGATCTTGCCCGCCTCAGCGAAACCATCCGATCGCTGACGGGACCCTCCGAAATCCTTGTCGATGCCGGGGGGCAGGAAACCTCTTCTTCGATGGATGACGTGGCGGAGAAGCGTCTTGGCTCCCTGGCGCGGCGTTTGTTGCGGGAAAGCGATGCTCGGCAGGCGGTGTTACCGTTCGGCATCACCGTCGATCCGGCCTGGCATATGCTGCTGGACCTTTTCGCTGCCGAAACAGAGGGGAAGGCCATTTCAGTGAGCAGCGCCTGCATCGCTTCGGGAGCGCCGCATACGACGGCGCTGCGCTATCTCAATCAGCTGTGCGAGAAGGGGGCCGTGATCCGGGCGCCGGATACCGTGGATGGCCGCCGGATGCATATTCATCTGGCGGAGGAGTTCCGCTCTCGAATACGCGACTATCTCGTCCTGGTGGCCGAGGGGCGGGAGGAGCATCAAACCCCGTAATAGCTGCCAGTTTGAGTGACCAATATGAACCCATCTCTCAGCAAGTCTTTGATTCCTGATGAGACATGGCCAAAGATAAGCGCTATCCTTCATTTATCCCGAGCCAAGAAGCCACAGGGTCGCGTTCCCGCCTCTTCGTGCCTCCCTCCACGAAGAGGCGGGACAATTTTCATCAGGGCCACCCGATTTGCATTTTGGCGGGCAATCCATCTGCCATGCCGCCACTGACATGACTTTGTTCATGAAGGTCGTTCCGGATAGATATTACGGCACTCGCGCGATAAGGAGCCATTTCGTCGCTGGCATGCGTATATGCTGGCGGGGTAAGGGCCAGGGTGGCAATTTAGGATTATGTCGGTGGACGCATAGCGCCGCATCCAAAGCCGTTCCATCTGCGCGATGGACGACTCGGTCAGAAAGGCGCAATATCATTGCTCTTCTCCCCCTTTGGAAGAAGTCTTGGCCCCGCCTTCGTCCCCCTACTGAGGCGGGGCCATTTTCAGTAGCTGTCAGTTGCGTCGGCGGCGGCCGCAAAGTCGCTCATCCGTGGGCGACACCATCGCCAGCCCCGCCTCGAAAGTGCTCACACCGGGCATCTTTTTTCGAACCATCACTGCTTGGTCGAAAATGGACGGTCTGCTCGCCCTCGAACCCTTACTAGCCGGTGCGGCATGCCAGGCAGTGCGTTTCCGATCAATCAAGCTGTGGATCGGCGTGCAATATGGGCTCTGACGCAATTTTGATGACGGAGGTCATGTCGCCGCCGCGATCAGTCTGGCCTCAAGGAGGTCAAGCTTGGCTCGGCCGTACATCTGCCGCTTGACGAGCTTGAGCTTGGTGATCTGGCCTTCGGTCTGCCCGTTTGACCAGTTCGAGGCGATCGCGGCCCGAACGGCATCAATGTCTTTGATCATGCCGCGGGCGAAGGAGTTCACCAAGCTCTGACGTGCCCTTTCAAGCCAGGCATCGAGAGAGGAGACCGCTTTCTTGCGCAGCATGACATGGAAGGCGTCGGTGATGTCGCGTGCCTCGACGAGTTCGGGGACGGATTCCTCGATCGCCGCGACGGTGATCGTTTCAGCTCTCGACAGAGCTTCGCGCTCTACCATCATCAGCCGCGCGATGGTTCGAGCTGACGGAACCCGATGCAATCCCTCCGCTTTTTCCGCTCGCCGCTTCCGCGTTGCCCATTCGGTCACTACCCGAAGCGAGCCGCCGAAGCCCTGCTGCCGCATCGGCCGCCAAAGCTCTGCAGCATTGCGCTGGCCACCAGCCCATTCGGCATCGAGCCAAGGCAACCAGGCTTCAAGGGAGTTTTCCCGAGTGCGGAAGATATCGGTCCGCTGACCACGCAACACAGCCCGCACATACCCTCGGCTGCGCCCGGTCCGGCGAACGATCTCCTTGATAGCGAGCCCAGATTTTGCCTGCTTCAAAATGACCTCGTTGTTCTCCTGCCGGCGAAGATAGCCCTCATATTGTAAGCGTTCCGCCGCCGTGAGCAGCTCCGGATTAACGATGGTCGTGCCGATCGCCGTACGGATTTCGCGCATCGAGCAGCGAACCGCATCGAGAAAGGCGTGGCTGGCATTTTCCATCAGATGCCAACGATCAGCCACTTGCTGGGCGTGGGGAAGGGCCTGGGCGGTGGCTAACGTATATCCACCTCCGCGGTCCCGGGCGACGACCTCAATCTGTGGTTGTCCCACGAGCCAGCCGCGTGCGGTGGCCGGTTCCCGGTCGGAGAGCAAACGGATCGGCCTACGCCGTTCTAGATCGCAAATAATTGTTCCGTAACGCTGATTGCGCCGTGATGCCTAATCGTCAATGCCGACCACCGTGGGTGCAGCATGTTCAGGACGGCCACGGCGACGGATCGACCGCAGAAGCGTATCCTTGCTGACGGGCGCCATCAGCCGATTGGCAAAACGAGCGCCGGGCCGGCCGCCAAGTGCCAGGCCGAGATGAAAGACCAGTACACCGAGCCTACTGGTTCGGCGCGCCCAGGTTCACGACCTCTGTATCGAAGCGCTCGGCGAAATACGTCTGGCACAGTTCGCTGTCCGACAGCGGAATCTCCGCGCATTGAGAACCAGACGAACGGATCGGCCGGCCAGCGGAAGGTCACCCAGCCGCCGAGAGTAATGGCTATGCACCGCCGCCGCCTTCACGTCGCAGCTTGGGCACCGAGAATATGGCTTTGCCGAACGAACCGCGATTTCCATCACCGCTCCAGCATTGTCGACCTGTTCTACCACCAGGCCCGCTGGCACCAACGCTCCATTACGCAATCGACGAGGCATGCTGCTGATCCTCCATGGAAAATCAGCCAAACCCTACCAGCCAGTTGCATCAAATATGAGTCAGAGCCCCGTTCGGACGCCGATTGACAGTTGAAAGGGCGGCGGGTTTCGACATTAACCTGCTATAAATCACCCATATCGCGATTTATAGAAACGAGCATCGGGACCGTCGGAGAAGCCTTCGTTTGGGGTCGATCAAGGGCGGCGGTGGAGATGACTGCGGACCCGCTCGACGCCCGCTGCTGCTAGGTCCGTCGGCGTGCTCCGCTCTGGCCTTTGGAATTTCACGCATGTCAGATGCGAGATAATTCTTGCCTATTCCGTCAGCCAGTGGAATTATCGCGTATCTGAAATGCGAGATAATCTTATGACGATCCATCTGGTCGGCGAGACCATCGATGCCAAGCGCGCGCACCAGCGCGCGCGAGCCGGCGAGCTCGTGCAACTCGTGCGGGGCGTATATGTCGATCAAAATGTCGATGCAGACGCTGCCATATTGAATCATGCGATCAGGATCGCCCATTATCTCTATCCCCATGCCTACCTTTCGTCGGCGAGCGCCGTGCTGCTTGCGCCGACACCCGATGGCCGGCTCTTTATCAGCGGCAGGCGCAACCAGCGCACGAGGCTGCGCAGCTTTGAGATCGTTCAGAACGAAGCGCCACCGCATCCTTCGACCGCGTCAGCAGTGATCGGCGACGATCTGGGCGAGTTGCGCATCGACGCGTCCTCACCCCGACAGCGCTTTCTGGAAGCCTTTCGCCTGCGCAGCGAGCATGCCAGTGCCATTACTGCCGAAATGCGCGTCCAGATGGCTGCGCGCCTCGTCGAGGAGCATGGCACGCCTAAGGATGCAGCCGATGCAGTCTGGGCGCTCGCGCGTGAAAATGGCTGGTATCGCGAAGGCGAAGGTGCGGAACGCTTCTTATTGGCGCAGCCGAGCACATCCAAAGCACCCGTCAACAAGGCGGCGCTGGATCTGATGATCGCATGGCATGGCGAGCCGCTCGGCCGCCTGACTCATGACGGCTTTGAGTGGCGCTGGAAGCCGGCTCGGCGTTCAGGGCCGGGGCTCGTCCGGGAGACAACGCCCGGGAAACTTCCGGCATTTGTCGAGTCCCTCTTACCGGAAGGCTGGCTCGCCCGGGTGCTTCACGAGCGCGACGAGCGCGCGGCGTTGAAGCGTGGGCGGCGTTATATGTCGAACATCACCGTGGTAGAAGCCCGCGACGGGCTGGCGGCACTGCCGGCGGACATTCTCACGACGAGGCTGAACGGCTTTATCGACGCAGGCCGCTTCACCGGCCGCTATGATGGCCCGGCGCGCGGCGCAATCAAGGAGGGCTTCGAGCAGAACCTCGCGCGCATATTCGCTCGCGCAGAAACGCCGCGCCTGTCGGGCGTCCAGATCAAGGCACCGATGCATCTGACGCCCGATGGCGTACTCCTCCCGGCCATCGGCCTGCCATTCACCCATATCCTCAAGCCGGCAGGCACCGCTGGCTTCGAGATGTTGCCGATTGTGGAATGGCTCTGCCTTGAACTTGGCCGCGCCGCAGGTTTTGCAGCGCCTGACGTGGCCCTGACGGCGATGCCCGATGGCATGACCCCCGCGCTCGTTGTGGAGCGGTTCGACATCCGCCGGGGGCCAGATGATCAGAGGCAGATCGCGCTTGAGGATTTCTGCTCGGTCTTGGATCTTCCCGCGGCGGCCAAATATGATGGGACGATGGAGCGGATGGCGCGCGGACTGCGGCCGCTGTCGACCGCCCCTGCGGCCGATCTCAACATTCTCTTCCGCCGCGCGGTTTTCGCCTGGCTGATCGCCGATGGCGACATGCATCTCAAGAACCTCGCGCTGCTCAAAATCGCAGAACCGGATGCCAGGGTCTTCACCTCTGTTCGTTTCGCCCCGCTTTATGATGCAGTCACGACGCGGGTATTCCCGGGTCTCGGCGCCGATCGCATGGCGTTAAAGCTCAACGGCAAGGACGATCGGCTGATGCGCCGAGATTTCATGACGTTGGCGCGCACGATCGGCCTGCCCCAAAGCGATGCGGAGAGAGCCATTGCTGAATTGACCGGCAGCCTCGCACAAGCCGTCGAAACCATCCGCCTACCGGCTTTCGCGGCGGAGGCCGAGGCCGCTATTACCGTCCAAGGTCAAGTATTGGCCATTATCGGCGAGCGCTGCACCGCGCTTGCCGGCGATACGGGTTAGCGAGCAGGCCGATCGGGACAGCGCATTGACCGTGGCGAGCTGATCCTGTTTCCAGTGTAACTGGGGCCAGCGGTTCCCTAATGTATGTCGCCATATTCTCCGCATTTTGCGCGGAGATAAAGAGTGCCAATCTCCGCAGGGTAGCCTCACCAGACACATACTGGCTTCTTGCCCTTCCATCTGGCGGGTCGGCGAGGCGGCAGATTGAAGATTATTACGCTCTGAACGGTCTGCCAGAGCGCACACCGGATGCTTTGCTTGCCGATTTCATCGCCCGCCAGTTTGGCTTTGCAACTGATACCAGATTTTCAGACTGTTTGAAGCATATGGTGTTCAGTCAGTGCCTAAAAGGCACCGCGCGGTTCAACTGGATTCCGCCCAAGCCGGTGCCGGAGATCAAGCCGCCGAGGCTAGTGATCCAGATTCGCGTCCACGCCCAGACGCAAGGCCGCGGCCCGCAACCGCTTGTCACGTGTCCAGAATTGCACGTCAGGCGTTAGAAGGGTTGCTGCCAGCAGGTGTGCATCGATGTAGCCGATGCCAATACCGAATAGCCTATGAAGGTCTATGAAGGCATGAACTTCCTCGTCGTGCGCGACGAGAACTGATGGCAATCCACGTAGCGCTTCGAGAATGAGGTCTCTTTGCCGAAGGCTGCCCAGTGCCAACTCCCCGATGACGAAAGGATGGGAGAGAACCTGCCGTTTGCTGAGCGATTGGGAAAGGACGGGATCATCATGACGCAAATGATCAATCCAGACGGAAGTGTCGACCAAGATCATACAGGATCGGGGCGTCGGCGTGGCGCGGCTTCACCATGAGGCTCAGTGCCACCAAGGCGGACAAGCCGCGCTGAGCTCTCCCTTTCTATGAGGGCTTTCAGCGCTTCGCGAACGAGTGACGATTTTTCGGTCAGGCCGGTGAAAGCCTGTGCCTTCGCGACAAGCTCATCATCGAGAGCGACTGTAGTCCGCATAAAACTGCTCCTTTTCAGGCACGAAACATAGCATCAAATGGTGCTATTTCCAGTGACTTCGTTGATCGTTTGGAGTTATTATTTCCGCGCAAAAATGGAGCAGACCGCGCGGCGTGCCCCAAATCTCGCCTTGGTCCAGACGACCCCACCTCAGCTTAGCCTGTTGATGGACTCGCGCATGTGATCGACGCTGACGCTGGAATAGCGCTGGACCATGCGCAGCGACTTCCAGCCGCCCATGTTCATGATGGTGATGAGGTCGATCCCGGCCATGACGCAGTGCGATGCCCAGTGGTGTCGCCAGTCATG